>CAZHFP010000006.1:0-33653 GCA_964531065.1 uncultured bacterium | reverse complement strand
CTGGCGCAAGGTGACGCAAAGAACGCCTTGGGCCGGAGCTGGCACCATCACTTCGGGGCTGAGGCATTCGGTCGCTTCTTTCTCACGGCCTAACCGCTTGAGCCCCGCCGCGGCGATGACAATCGCCTCAACTTCCCCATCCTTCAGCTTCCGCAAGCGAGAGTCCACGTTGCCCCGCAACGGAACCACTTTCAAATCGGACCGACATCCCCGGATCTGGGCTTCACGCCGGGGTGAACTGGTTCCAATCCGGGAACCAGCCGTGAGCTCATAAAAAGTTTTGCCGCTGGCGGAAATAAACGCGTCCCGGGGGTCTTCGCGCGGCAGAAAAGCCCCGAATTCAATACCCGGAGGCAATTGGGTGGGCACGTCCTTGAGGCTGTGAATAGCGCCCCGGATTCGGCCCGAGAGCAGGGCCTCATCCAGTTCTTTCGTGAAAATTCCCTGCGGCGGATCGGCCAAAGGAGCCGGGTCGGCCCCGGGAGTCGACAGCCCATCTCCCAGAGTTTTAATAACTTCCAGGTGAAGCTCGGCCTCCGGGAGCAGCTTTGCCATTTGATTGAGGACTTGCCCTGCCTGAGCCAAGGCCAGCTGGCTTCCCCTCGTTCCAATGAGTATTTTCATCGCGGTTCCCCGTTAATCCCCATCGGGATGTTCGACCAAGGAAAATATCTCATTCAACATTCGGGCGTAGTCAAATCGGTCCACGGCCCCTTCCACCTGCTTCAAATTAGCCGAGGGATCATGCAGAATTTTTCCTATTAATTTTTTAGTCAGCCTCTCGACTTCTTTACGGTCCTTTTCGGAAAGGGATTGATTCTTGCGGTAAAAATCCTCCAGCTCCTGGCTCCTGATCTTGTCAAAGCTTTCCCTCAACCGGACGATGGTCGGAACTAGTTCAAGATGATTCATCCAGGAGCAGAGCTTGGCCACTTCTTCTCTTAAGATGGACTCGGCGCCCTCGACCGCTTTTTGCCTCTCGGCCCGGTTCCCCTCGGCGATGGAAGACAAATCATCAATATTATAAAGATAAACCGATTCCAGCTTTCCCGTGCCAGGTTCAACGTTTCGGGGAACGCCGATGTCGATGATAAAGAGCGACCGTCCCGCCCGGTTCCGCATGGTTCTTTCCACATCATTTTTGGAAAGGAGAAACTCTCCTCCTCCCACGGAAGTCAATACGATGTCCACCTGTTCAACTTTTCGAAGACCCTCTTCCAGGGTTAAAGCAGTTCCACCCAGTTTGGAGGCCAGCGCCTTCGCCTTTTCCATCGTGCGGTTGGCGACAAAAAAGCCTGAGACTCCCGATTCCACAAGGTATTTGGCGGTAAGTTCTCCCATTTCACCGGCCCCCAGCAAAAGAACCTGGTGTTCCGCCAGAGAGCTGAATATTTTCCGCGCTAAATTGACCGCTACCGAGGCGACGCTGGTAGGCATCCGCGCGATCTCGGTTTGGGTCCTTACTTTCTTCGCGGCGGCAAAGGCCCGGTCAAAAATACCGTTCAGGGTTGTCCCAGTCATTCCCGTTTCGCGGGATTCTTGAAAGGCATCCTTGACCTGGCCCAGAATTTGGGCTTCGCCAATCACCATGGAATCCAGCGAGCTGGCGACGCGGAAAAGGTGCAGGAACGCCTCCGGGCCTTCATGAAAATAAAAGTATTTTTTGACTTCCTGGGGTTTGAGGCGGTGCAGCGAGTTCAAGGAGGATCGGATTTCTTCCAAACTGTCCTCGGGTTTTTCCCCGGCCATATAAAATTCGACCCGGTTGCAGGTGGAAAGAAAAACCGCTTCCCGGGAAGTGGCCTTGAGCTTTTGAAGGATCTCCCGGATTTTTTCCGCGGGCAGGGCGTACTTTTCCCTTACTTCCACCGGCGCGGTCATGTGGTTCATTCCATAGGCGATAAACTTCATATCCGATTCACCGCCGTCTCAAAAGGTATGTTGGGTGGTCAGAAACAGACGCACCCCCACAAAAGTAAACAAGGCCAAAAAATAACCAATCATTACCAGCGTCATTGATTTACGGCCGCGAACCTTAAGCCCCCAGCGGAAAAGAAAAAAACAGGCGTAAATAACCAGCACTAAAAAAGAACCAAGAATTTTCGGATCTTCGAAGGGGACCTTTTGCCAAACTTTATAAGCTTCGACCGCGCCCAGCCCCAGCCCGGCCAGCCAAAAGAGAAACCCCACGGAGATGTAAAAGACCGTGAGCTCATCCAGAATTTCCAATGCCGGCAGGCGGTAGCTCCAGCTTTTAATCTGATGCTGTTTCAATTGGCCTTCCTGGATCCAAAAGGCCACCGCGACCCCGAAACCCATGGTGAAAAAGGAGAAACCAAGGAAGATCAGAAAAATATGACTGGCCAATCCCGCCGTCATTAAGGGCAAAGACGCCGTGGGTTCTCCCCCGGCCGAAACTATAAAAGCGACCAGGGAAAGGAAAAAAATAAAAGGAAGGAATAAAGAAGTTAAAACAGCTACCGGCGTCTTGAGGCGCCCTACCAGCAGGGCAAAGGAAAGGCTAAAGGACAAGACCGATAAGATGCCCCCCAGCGTGGCCAACGGCGCCGCGCCCTCCAAGAGCCCCTTCACCGCCAAGGAAATCCCCTGGATGAAAAAACCGACCGTGAACCAGCGGGCCGCCTGGAAATCGGCGGAATCGTCCAGATTTCTGTAATAACGGAAGGAGTTCCAGCAGCCCACCGCGTAGCTCATCGCGATGACCGCTAAACTACAGCTGAAAAAATTCATCCCGATCCTTTCCCATTGCCTCGTTTAATTTAAAGGCACTTTACAGTTCTTTTCCCAAGGGCGCAACCCAACCCGTCCTTAATCGGATCCCCGAAAATCATCCCGAAATAAAAAAACCCCCGGTTTTTGGCCGGGGGTTGGGTCTTCCTGAAAATTAAAACAGGGAAGATGCCGCTGTTTGGGCCAAGTCCATGATAGGCGTCGGCCAGAACCCTAAGGTCACCGTGACCACTACGCAAAGAATCAATACGGCCTTTTCCAAAGAAGTGGTTTCAATCGGCGTGGAATCCTTCGGATCCGAGATGAGCGCTTGGCGGACTACCTGAAGATAATAGTAGAGGGAAACAACACTAAAGACCATCCCGATCAAGGCCAGCCAGGTATAGCCCTTGGAGATAGCGGCTCCGAATAAATACCACTTCCCCGCAAACCCGGCAAAGGGCGGAACCCCCGCCAACGAAAGAAGGCAAACCAGAAGGACAACCCCGATGACGGGTGATCTTTTCCACATGCCCGCGTAATCCTCAATCTGTTCGCTCCTGGTTTTATGAGAGACAATGACAATCGCTAGGAAGACCCCCAAGTTCGCGAAAAGATAAACGAACAAGTAAAACAAAATGGCCGTCAAACCCATGGGGCCGATCGCTAAAAATCCGGTGGAAATATAACCGGCTTGGGCGATAGAGGAATAACCCATCAGGCGCTTAATGTTCTTCTGCGGAATCGCCTCCAAATTTCCCAAAATGATGCTGGCGGCGGCGAGAACAGCGAAAAGCCCGATCCAAACCGGCTGCAGCGCGGGAACATTCAACCCCACCCAGAACAAGCGGACAAAGGCCGCGAAACCGGCGGTTTTGGAAGCCACGGAAAGAAAAGCCGTGACCGGCGTGGGCGCTCCCTCGTAAACATCGGGCGTCCACATGTGGAAAGGCGCCAGGGATATTTTGAAGGCCAAGCCGCCCACCACCAGAATCAAGGCGAAAACCGCCAGGGGAGAAGAAGGCTGCATCGCCAAACTTTTCGCCATATCCGCAATGACCGTTGTGCCGGTTAAACCATAAAGATAAGAAAATCCAAACAAGAGGACCGCCGAGGAAAAAGCCCCCAACAAAAGATATTTCATTCCCGCTTCATTGCTCCCCTTGTCTTTCTTCATGAACGACGCCAGCAGATAGCTGCTGATAGTCAGGGTTTCCAGCGAGATATAAAGGGTGATGATTTCCTGAGCCGAAGTCAGCGCGGACGCGCCCGCCGCCGCGAAAAGAAGAATCGATAAAAATTCCGCCGGGTAGGGCGCGGGACGGGTTTCGAAATACCGGAAGGTGATCAGGAGGGTGATCAAGGTCGATAAAAGCACCAGCATCTTGAAGAAAAGAGCCAGTCCATCCGCTTTCAAGAACCCGTTAAAAGCCTGTTGCGGCTCCGCGGCGGGAGCTCCACACCAGCCGCTCAAACAACCCACGGTCAACAAAGCGCCGAGGGTGCCGAGAAAAGCGATCCAATTTAAAACAGACCGTTTGGAACCGGGCGCCAGAAAAAGCTCGGTGACCAAAATCAGCATCGCGGTCGCGACCAGCCAAATCTCAGGCAGGAAGGCTTGATAGTTGATCATTTAAATCCTCCGATACGTTCCACCAACGGGGCGATGGTCGCGTTCGACATGTCCACGAAGGGCTTCGGATAGAGTCCCACCCACAGGGTGATCACGAGTAAAAACGCGATGGGCAGCACCTCAATAAAGGAGCCGTCCTTGACATCCTCTTTCAAGTGCGGATCTTTCAAGGGCCCGTAAAAAACCATTTGGACCAACCGCAGGTAATAGATGGCGGTAAAAACAATGGTCATGATGGCGATCGGAAAGAGAATTTGGAAAATAGTGAACCCTCCGTGAAATCCGCTTTTGTAAGCGCCGACAAAAATTAAGAACTCGCCCACGAACCCGCTCAAGCCCGGCAGACCCACATTGGCCATGGCCGCCGCCACGAAGAGTCCGCCCAAGACCGGCATCACCGCGGACAAGCCGCCTAATTTAGCCAGTTCCCTGGTATGGGCCTTGCCGTAGACCAGCCCGACAAGCGCGAAGGTCATGGCCGCCACAATTCCATGGGAGAGGGTTTGGATAATGGCGCCGTTTAACCCCGCAACTTCCAATGTGCAAACCCCAAATAATATTGCGCCGCAGTGGGAAACGGAGGAATAAGCGATGACATACTTAAAGTCTTTTTGTTTCAAAGCGACGATGGCCGCGTAAATCATGTTGATCAAACTCAAGGTGACGAGAAGGGGGAGCCAATATTTCGCGCCGTCCGGCATGGCGGGCAAGGCCACCCGGATAATGCTGTAGCCGCCCAAGCTTTTCAGGACGCCCGCATGCAGCATTGAAGCCGCTGTCGGGGCCGAACCATACCCATCCGGCGACCAGGTATGAAAGGGGAAAACGGCAGAAATAACGCCGAAGCCCAAAAACAAAAGAGGAAACCATATTTTCTGGAAATCTAGGCCAAAGCCTGTTTTGGACAAGTCGCCCAAAATACGGATATCAAACGTATGGACACCCGAGGTGAAATACATGGCGATAAAGCCCACCAGCATAAAGGCCGACCCGGCCAGAAGCATCAAGGTTAATTTCATCGCGGCGTATTCTTTGCGCCCGCTTCCCCAAATGCCGACCAAGAGATACATGGGAAGAACCGCGAATTCATAAAAAAGGAAAAAGAAGAAAAGATCCAGGCTTTCATAAGCCCCGGCCACCCCTCCAACGAGGAGGGAGAAGAGGACGTAATATTCACGCACCCGCAATTGAATGTTCCAAGAAATGAGGGTGCCGGCGAAATAAACCGCCGCCACCAAAAAGACCATCAGCGCGCTCATGCCGTCGACGCCCAATATATAGTTGATGCCGAAGCTTTTCAGCCAGGGAACTTCCTCGACAAATTGAAAGCCTCCCTCGGCCGTCTGGAAAATAAGGAAAAGTTTGAGGCCTATCCCCAGTTCTACCGACGCCGCGGCTAGGCTGATCCAGCGGATAAATTTTTCCGGAGAGGCCATAATCAGAAGCGCGGCCAGGACCGGCACCACAATAAAAGAAGTCAGGATAGGAAGGGCGTTAGGTCCCTGGGCGGCGGAATGGAAAAAACAAAAGGAGGCCGCGAACCCAACCAGAATTGTCGCTAAAACTGAGATCATGCTTTCGTTCCTCCGAGGGCTTTTAGAAACTGACCAGCAGGTAAATCACGGCTACTGCCCCAAAAATAACCAAGGCGTAATTTTGGACATAACCGGTCTGGGTCAAACTGAAGACACCGCCAAGTTTTCGGGTGATCCAACCCGAACCATCCACCATCCCATCGTCCACGATGTTATCGTCAAACCAAGTGAGTATTTTCGCCAATCCAAAGAGCAAGACCTTGACCATCCAGCCGTAGAACTCATCGACGTAATATTTATTCTTCAGCAAAAGATAAATCGGGCGGTAAGTCTGGGCGGCTTTTTCAGCGGAAAAAACCTTCCAATAGTAAAAGCAGGCCGAGAGGCCGATCCCCGCCAAAGCCACCGCCAGGGAACCCCAAGCCATGCCCCAATTGAAAATTTCCTCGTGGTACTCGCCGTGATAAACGAATTTTGAGTAGCCGTCGAACCCGGGATAATTGAGCCAACCCACGGTGATGGATAAAAACGCCAGGATCATGAGCGGAACCGTCATCGTGAGGGGCGACTCATGGGCGTGGTCATAAGCATGGTGGTCGCGGGGCTCGCCGGTGAAAACCACGAAGAAAAGCCGGAACATATAAAAAGCCGTGAGAAAGGCGGTAAAGACCGCGGAAAAATAAAGGACCATGTGGCCCGGGATATGGCTTTGATAAACCGCGTCCAAAATGGCGTCCTTGGACCAGAACCCCGCCAAAGGAAAAATGCCGGCGATCGCCAGGGTGGCGATGGCGAACGTCACCGCGGTGATCCCCATCTTTTTACGCAAGCCTCCCATTTTCCATATGTCCTGGTTATGGACTCCATGGATGACACTGCCGGCCCCGAGGAAAAGCAGCGCCTTAAAACAAGCGTGGGTGGTTAAATGGAACATGCCGGAAGTGTAGCCGCCTACGCCTAAGGACATGATCATGTAGCCGAGCTGGGACAAGGTCGAATAGGCCAGGATTCTTTTAATATCATCCTGTGCAATGGCAATGGTAGCCGCGAACAGGGCCGTAAAGCAGCCGACATAGGCCACCACTTCCATCGAAATTTGATCGGCTGAAAAAAGAAGATAGGTCCGGGCCACCATATAAACGCCGGCCGCGACCATGGTGGCCGCATGAATCAAGGCGGAAACGGGAGTGGGACCTTCCATGGCGTCGGGCAGCCAAACATGCAGAGGAAACTGGGCGCTCTTCCCCACCGCGCCGCAGAAAAGGAGAAGGGCGATCCCCGCGATAAAACCGCTTGGGTAAGTTCCATTGGCTAAACCCTGGGTCACTAAGGATTCGACTTGGGCAAAGTCAAAGGTCTGGAAAACCATTCCAATAGTGATGACCCCCATCAAAAAACCCATGTCTCCCACCCGATTCACCACAAAGGCCTTCTTGCAGGCATCGGCGGCTTCGGGCTTGAAAAACCAGAATCCAATCAAGAGATACGAACATAATCCCACCAATTCCCAACCCACGAAAATTTGCAGAAAGTTGTTGGAGACAACCAGGAGCAGCATGGAAGAGGTAAAGAGCGAAAGATAGGAGTAATAGCTGGAGAAGCGGACCTCATCGTGCATGTAGCCCCAGGAATAGATCTGAACCAATAGAGAAATAAAAGTCACCACCAAAAGCATATTGACGCTTAAGGGGTCGATCAAAACACCCGCGTGGGCTACCCAAGGCGGTATCTCAAGCCAGGCCCAACTGATGGAGATAACCCGGTCGCCTGGAGCCTTGGCCAACAGATCGAAAAGAATTCCAATGGAAAGAAATAGGCAAGCGGCCATAGTCAGAATGGAAATCATCCCCGACAAAACTTTTTGACGGCGGGTGAAAAGAATAATCACCGCGTAAGCCAGAGCCGGCAGCGTCGGTATCAGCCAAGCATACTGAATCATTCCCTATTCCTTGTCGAAGGTATTACGGCCAACCCCATCCCGAATATCACTAGTCCCGCAAATAATGAACCTCATCCACGTTGGTGCTCTTCCATTGGCGGTAGATCGAAATGACGATCGCCAAAGCGACCGCGGCCTCCGCGGCCGCGATGGTGATGACAAACACGACGAAAACGGACCCGGTCAGGCTCGCCCAGTTCCAGTATTTGGCGAAGGCCAGAAAATTAATATTCACGGAGTTAAGCATCAGCTCCACGCCCATAAGGACAGAGATGGCGTTTTTTCGAACCAAGACGCCAAAGAGTCCGATCCCAAACAAGACAATGGCCAAATAAAGAAAATGGACAATCGGGATAGTGTTCACGCTGGATCCTTTCGGGCAACAACGATGGCTCCCACGAGCGCGGAAAGCAGAAGAACGGAGACGAACTCAAAAGCGAACGCGAATCCATTTTCGGGACGAATTAATACCGGGCCCAGCGCGTAAACGTCCGAAGTGCGGCCGGCGGCGGCGGGAGCCTGTTCCACAGCTGCGGCGACCGCCGTCGGATGATCCGTTGTTTGAAAAACCGAATGGCTGACCGCGGCGTAGGAAACGAACATCACTGCCGCGGCCACAAGCAGTCCCGCGAGCACCTGGTTGTTCATGACCCTCGTGTGGTCATTCATGACATCACGCGTCAGCATGATTCCAAAGATGATCAAGATCGTCACGGCCCCGACATAGATAAGAACCTGGACCGCGGCCAGAAATTCCGAATTCAAGTAAAGGAAAATGCCCGACACGCCGAACATGGTGAGGGCCAAAAACAAGGCGCAGTGGAACAGATTCCTCAAGGTGACCGCCAAAAAGGCCGAACCCAGCACAATCCCGGCGATAATGTAAAAAAGAGTGTTGGCCATGTTACGCTCCCGCCGCGGCGCCGGCGGCCGCCTTTGTTTCGGCCGGTTCTTCGGCCGGGGGAGCCAAGTGGGCCGGACGGTTCCACCGCATCGCCTGTTCGTCTTGAAGCAGACTGCCTCTTTTATAAACCGAGTTCTCGTATTCTTCCGACACAAACGTCAAGGCGTCGAACCCGCAGGCTTCCACGCAATAACCGCAGAAAATGCAGGTCGAGAAATCCAGTTTGAAGGTCGTCATGCGGCGCTTGCCGTCGGCTTGGCGCACGCCCTCCAGCTTGATGCAGTTGTTGGGGCAGGCCTTCGCGCACATCATGCAGGCGACACAATTGAACTGGTCTTTTTCCCCGTCATAAATAAGTTTGATCATGCTGCGGCTCCGCTCCGGGAGTGGAAGCCTCTCTTCCGGGTATTGCTGGGTCATCGTCGGCTTGAAAAAATATTTGGTGGTGATGGAAAGCCCGATCATCAAGTTCCAAAAGCCCACGACGATATTCCGGAAGTAGCTGAAAAGAGCGCCCATGTTAAACCCCTTTCCCAAAAAACAAGATGCAGAAACCCGTGATGAGAATGTTAAGGATGGAAATGGGGATTAAAACTTTCCAGCCAAAATCCATGAGCTGGTCGACCCGAAGCCGGGGGAAAGTCCAGCGGAAAGCCATGATGAGATAGATCACCAATAGCAGTTTCGCCATAAACCAGATAAACCCAGGGATATGAAGGAAATGCAAGAACGAAACGGGAAGCCACCCGCCCAGGAAAACCGTGACCGCTACGGCGGAGGAAACAATGACCGCGATATATTCCCCCAGAAAAAACATTGCGAACTTGACCCCCGAATATTCGGTGTGAAACCCGCCGATCAGCTCCGACTCAGCTTCAGGAATATCAAACGGCGCGCGGTTCGCTTCGGCGGTCGCGGAGGTGATGAAAATGAGAAAAGCCAAGAATTCCGGGAACACCAGCCAATAGCCGGCTTTTTCCTGGTATTCCACCACGCCGGTAAAACTCAAGGTTCCCGTAATCATAATGATGGGTACCAGGGACATGACCAGGGGAACTTCGTAGCTGACAATCTGGGCCGCGGACCGGAAACCGCCGAGGAGGGCGAACTTATTATTGGAACTCCAACCCGCGGAAAGAATCGCGATGACGGTAAAACTGGTAATGGCGATTACGTAGAGCATGCCGATATTCAAGTTCTGGACTACCATCCCCTTGTCGAAAGGGATGACAATCATGCCGGCAAAGGTGGCGACAAAGGCGATGATGGGAGCGATGTAATAGGGAATCTTGTCCCGGTTCACCGGTTTCACGTCTTCTTTAATGGTAAGTTTGATGGCGTCCGCGACGGTTTGTAAAAGCCCCAAGGGTCCGACCCGGTTGGGGCCGATCCGGCTTTGCATGTGGGCGGAAACTTTCCGTTCCATCCAAACGAGGAACATGACGAACACAGAGATAAAACCAAACATCACCACCGCACAAACCACCGGATCAATGATAGAAATAAAACCCGAAAGCCCGGCCATTCCCAGGCCCTGGTGCAGAAGTTTCGCTACAAGTTGTACTAGATTTTCGCCGGTCAACATGGGTCTTTTAAATCCTTAAAAAGAATTAACGATCGACTTCCGGAACGATCATGTCCAAACTCCCCAACACCGCCATGATATCCGCCACTTTCCAACCGCGCGTCAATTGATCCAGCACGTAAGTATTGCTGAAAGAAGCGCAGCGGTATTTTGCCTTATAGGGTTTCGCGGTCCCATCTCCCACCAGGTAAATGCCCATCTCCCCGCGGGAAGATTCGATACGGGAATAGATCTCGCTGGCGGGCGGAGCTTTTAACACCGGCGGTAATTTTGTCTCAATGGGTCCAGGCTCCAAGCGATCCAAGCTCTGGCGGATCAACGAGATGCTTTCCCGCAGTTCCCTCATCCGGCACATGTAACGGCTCCAGCAGTCCCCGCCCGTCTCAAGGCATTCTTCAAACTTGACCTGGTCATAAAACAAATAGGGCTGCTGTTTGCGGACGTCGCAAGAAACGCCCGAACCGCGCAAAGAAGGGCCGCATACCCCGTTGTTGATGCCGACTTCCGGGGTGATAACACCAACGCCCTTCGTTCTCTCAAGAAAAATAGGGTTGTAGGTCAGGAGGCCTTCGTATTCATCGATCTTGGGCTCAAAATAATCGAGGAAGGCCCGGCACTTGGGGGTAAACTCGGGAAGAATATCGATCATAACTCCGCCAATGCGGATGTAGTTGTAGGTCAGGCGCTGGCCGCAAGTCATCTCGAACAAGTCAAGGATCCGCTCCCTTTCGCGCAAACCGTAAAGAAAAGGCGTCAGAGCTCCGATATCCCCGGCGAAAGCCCCCATCCACAAGAGATGGCTGGCCAAACGCTGAAGCTCCACAAAAATCATCCGGAGCCATTGGGCCCGTGCCGGAACTTCCAGCCCCATCAGCCTTTCGGTAGCCAGGGCAAAGGCTAAATTGACGCTCATCGCCGACACGTAGTCCACCCGGTCGGTATAGGTAATGCACTGGGGATAGGTTCGATTTTCGCAGATCTTCTCGATCGAGCGGTGGAGGTAGCCCAAGACCGGGGTGGTTTCTTTTACCGTTTCCCCGTCCAGTTTGACAATGAGGCGGAGGACTCCGTGGGTCGCCGGATGCTGGGGACCCAAATTGACCACATACTCGTCGGTCCCAAACTGGGATTCACCGCCGGTTTTAATTTGGCTTAATAATAAATCCGTCATCGGTGAAATCCTTTCTCAGAGGAAACTTAGTGTAGTCCTCCGGCATCATGATGCGGCGCAAGTCAGAATGCCCTTCAAAGACGACCCCATAAAGGTCGAACACTTCCCGCTCAAACCAATTGGCGCTCTTCCAAACATTTTCAACGGTTGAAATTTTCGGATTGGCGCGGTCCAGTTCCACCTTGACCGTCAGCTGATGGGCGTGCTTATAAGACCAAAGGTGGTTCACCAGCGTGATTTTGTTTTCCTTGGGGTAATCCACCGCGGTCAAACAGGAAAGATGCTGGAAACCATATTCATCCTTGTCCCGCAAGGCTTTGCAAAGGGCGATATAGGAATCGGGTTTGACCAAAACAATAACTTCTTTTTGGCCGGAGAGTGCCGCGGATTGGATTTGGTCCTTAAAATCCGCCTCGATTTTTGTTTTGAGTTCTTCGTTGGTCATTCGCGCCAAATCCTCAAGAATTAAATGATTTAAATTAAAAAGACTTTAAATTCAAGACAACCATCCGTGTTGAGAGTCGGACAAGAAGCAAGGCTTAAGCGTTACGCCTGCGGCGGAAAATCGGCTCATCCTCAATTTTCTTCTGGATCGCCATCAACCCATGGATCAAGGACTCGGGCCGAGGCGGACATCCCGGAACATAGACATCCACCGGCACAAAGGAATCGATGCCCTTTACGACCGTGTAGGAATCATAGTAATAGGGACCGCCCGCGATGGTGCAGCTTCCCATGGCAATCACCCAGCTGGGCTTGGGCATTTGTTCGTAAAGCTTCTTGAGGGCGTAGCCCATTTTTTCCGTGATCGTTCCGGCGGCGATGAGAAGATCCGCTTGCCGGGGCGAGGGCCTAAAGACTTCCGAACCAAACCGGGAAATATCATAACGGCCCGCGGCGGTTGCCATCATCTCAATGGCACAGCAGGCGGTTCCAAACTGCAGGGGCCAAAGAGAGTTTTTACGGGCCCATTTGAAGATAAAACCCACGGCCTTTTCCAAAGTCCACAAACCCGGAATTTGGCTTTCGCTTTCCATTTGCTGAATCTCAGGCCGGGACAAACCCTTTAACCCTATTCCCATTTTAAGGCCTCCTTTTTCCACGCGTAAGCCAAGCCCACCAGCAAGATAAAGATGAACACGATCATTTCGCCAAAACCGAAAAGCCCCAATTGGCGGAAGGAAACCGCCCAGGGGTAAAGAAAAACCGTCTCGATGTCGAAGATGACGAATAAAAGGGCGTAAAGATAAAAGCTGACGTTGAAACGGAACCAGGACGATCCGTAGGTTTCAACCCCGCACTCGTAGGTATCGACCAAGATTTCTTTTTTATATTTGTATTTTAAGCCAAGGAGGCCGTTGGGGCTTAAAGCCCAGCCGGTGATGAAAGCGCCCATAATAAAAACAATACCCGCCGTTAAGAAGACCAGAACATAGCCATACTGTTCAAGCATGCGTTCTCTCAGGGTTCGAGGATAAAAGAATAAATCTGCTTATTCTATACACACACCAGCGCAAAATTTCAAGCTTTACCTAAGGTCATAATCGCTTTAAAGCTGTGATTAAAAATCCCGGTCAATTAAAAAGTCGGCAAACTGCTGGAGATCGTCTTTATCCCTGTTCCCATTCAATTGGTTAAGCGCGCCCTTGGCCTCCTCGACAAAAAACCTGGCCTTTTGAACCGAATAGTCGATCGCATCATACTTTGTCAGCAGTGCGTTTAAAAATTTCAAATCGGAAGCGGTCTTCACCTTCCTTAAAATCGCGGCCTTCAGTTTTTTCTTTTCGAGGCTGGTTCCCCGGTTCATGCAGTGAATCACCGGCAGGGTCAGCTTCCCCTCCCTCAAATCACTCATCACCGGTTTCCCCACTCTCGATTGTTTCCCCACGAAATCCAGCGTGTCATCGATGACTTGAAAGGCCATACCGATGCCTAGGCCGAATCGATAAAGACGATCCACTGTCGGGCCGTCTCCTCCGGCCAGCATCGCGCCCGTTTGGCAGCTGGCGGCGAACAAGCTGGCCGTTTTTTCACGGATGACTTCCAAGTATTGTTCTTCCGTCAAACCGACATTAAACCGGTTGAAGGTCTCCGAAATCTCACCCCGGCAGATCGTATTGGTCGTATCCGATAGGGTGCTAATCACGTCTTTTGGGAGCGATTTGGCCATCAAATAAAAGGAAGAGGCGAAAACATAATCCCCCATCAACACCGAAATCTCGTTTCCCCACTTGAAATTGAGGGTCTTTTGCTTCCGCCGCACCGCCGAATTGTCGATAATATCATCGTGAATCAGCGTCGCGACATGGATCATTTCCAGTGCCGCTCCCAAAGTAATGGTCTCCGCCGGAAGGTTCCCGCAATACTTGGCCGAAAGAATCGCGAGCGCCGGACGGATCCGCTTGCCCGTGGAATGGGCGAGGTAATCCACCATCTGCTGGATAAAAAAATTATCCGTTTTGAGGGTTTGGGCGATCGTCTGCTCGACCCGATTGAGCTCTTTTTGAATAGGGGCAGTAAGCTGGGTTAGAATCATTGTTTTCTCTAAGAATGGACTTGATCTAATAAACTTCCGGTTGTTTTAAGTGATTTCCGTTTCACTTTTAAGCTGGCACCGATCGCCCCGGTGGTAACCACCGGGAAAAATCAGGCAAAAAAAAAGCCCCACAGGATTGCGGGGCTTGACGCGTCATCCGGTTATTCCCCGAACTGTTCCTTCATTTCTAAAAACTTAATGAACTTTTCCAGATTATCCAGGCCTGTCACGATGATGGTTTCCCCGGACAAGCTGACGACTTTCGCCTTGATGAGTTTGTCCACAATTTCCTGAGTCTTGGGGAAATCCAATCCGCACATTTTGCTTAATTCCTGCACGGTAAAATTAATATCCATCGTTATTCCGCCCGGCCCTTCCTGGCCGTGCTTATGAACCACTAAAAGAATGGTGTTGGCGACCAAGCGGTTGGCGTCCTTAATCATCAGGTTGGCGATCTGTTGGTTCGAGTCCCTCAGGCGGGAGGTGAGATTTTTCAATATTTTTTTGACGATTTTCGGGTTGGTTTGCATGTGCATTTCAAACACTTCTTCATCCAACGCGATCAACCTCGAGGCATCAATTGCTGAAGCGTTGGCCGACCGAACATCCTTGTCAATAACAGCCATTTCGCCGAAAAAATCCCCCGGGCCCAAAATAACCAGAGTCTTTTCCACGCCGTCTTTCAATTGTTTGGTGATTTTCACCCTTCCCGATTGGATGATGTACATCTCGTTCCCCATGTCGCCTTCACGAAAAATGACGTCCCCGGGGTTATAGGAACGCCCGCACTTATCAAAGATTTCTTGTTCTGAGCTCATGTTAACCCTCTGGACTGATCAACGTCCCTGGAATGACTGTCGTTTAACGGTTTTAATCCCGGCCAGCTTCGGACAAAAGAAGTATAAGGAAATATCAAAGGAAAACAATAGACAATAAGGATCAGAAATAAAAGTCTAGGCCAAAATGGTGATTGGAGCCCAGGAAGCCCGCGTCCGTCCAAGCATAATCCAGACCCACAAAGTCCTTAAAGGCGGCGATTTTAACGCCCGCGCCTAAAAATAACCCCGCCTTCCCACCTATCCCATATTGATTTTGGTCAATGGAACCCTGGAATTGGTATCCAAACCGGCCCACTAAGGTGTCCTTGTACCAGTACTCCCCGCCGAGGCTTGTCGAAATCGCGTTATCATTGGGAAAATTCATGTCATACGCCACGGTAAAATTATCGTCAAACATTTTGTAAGCTAGCCCAATTTTCACGTTCAAAGGAAGCGGGTCCGCCACTGAAACAAATTTAACCCCCGGCCCCAGGTTTTGAATGTCCAATCCCGCCTTTAAATGAGGGATCGGAGTCTTATACAAAACCCCGATATCCGCCGCGAAAGTTGAGGCCGACGTCCCTGACAAACTTTCGGAAACATACTTAGCGGTTAAACCCACGTCAAAATAATAGCTAAGCTTATAAGCGAAAGCCAAATCAATATCCATGTAGTTTTCTCCGACCGACTGGCCGGGAATAGCATTTCCGTTACTATCGGTGGCAGCTTCGGTTCCCGTCGATACCAGCTTCACTCCTAATCCGAGGGCAGCGTCATTTCCTAATCGGGTAGCTCCCGCGAAATATTGATAACGAACGGTTTCGATAAAAACATCGTAAGACGCCATCAACTCGGTGCCGCCCAATTGCCGAAGCCCGGCGGGATTCCAATAAATAGCGTTGGCGTCATCCGCCACCGCCACGAAGGCTTGTCCCATAGCAATGACCCTGGGCCCTACGGGTATTTTAAGGGCGACGGCGCCCGTGGTGCCTGTATCAGCGGCCAATAAGGATTGAGGCAAAAAAACGCAGACAAAGATGCCCAACCCGAAATAAAGTTTTTTAAAGTTGAAATTCATTGAGTTTTCCTTCGAGAATGGAAAAAGCCGTTTAAAATATCGATTTCCTAAAAAAATTATATCCCCCTGTTAAATAACCGTCAACGAGCATTTCCGCTTTCCACAACCATTTTACCCTGATTTTTAACTCGATTTTGGTCTTTCCGAATTTTTTCA
The DNA here is from genome assembly GCA_964531065.1 of uncultured bacterium. Taxonomy (GTDB): domain Bacteria; phylum Oederibacteriota; class Muellerivitia; order Muellerivitales; family Muellerivitaceae; genus PALSA-1180. The sequence goes on along the minus strand of CAZHFP010000006.1, from coordinate 17,568 downwards.
CCGAGAAACTTCCCCGTATGTGATTTTTGGGAATCCATGATTTGCTGGACATTCCCCATGGCCACGATTTGCCCGCCTTCCTCGCCGCCTTCCGGACCCAGATCAAGAATATAATCGGCGGTTTTAATGACATCCAAATTGTGTTCAATCACAATGACCGTATTTCCAGCGTCCACCAATCGTTTCAAAACCTTGATCAAATGATCAACATCGGCGAAATGCAGGCCGGTCGTGGGCTCATCCAAAATATAGACTGTCTTGCCCGTGCTCCGCTTGCCCAGCTCCGTGGAGAGCTTCACCCGCTGCGCTTCGCCGCCGGAAAGGGTGGTAGCGGGCTGGCCCAGCTTGATATAGCCCAAACCCACATCGCTTAGGGTTTCCATCACTTTTTTAATTTTGGGAATGGAGGAAAAAAAGACAAGACCTTCCTCGACGCTCAATTCCAATATCTCGGCGATATTTTTTCCCTTAAACTGAATTTCCAAGGTTTCGCGGTTATAGCGCTTCCCTTTGCATACCTCGCAGGGAACATAAACATCTGGAAGGAAGTGCATTTCGATCTTGATGACCCCGTCTCCCTCGCAGGCTTCACAGCGGCCGCCCTTCACATTAAAGCTAAACCGCCCATCCTTATATCCCCGGGCCTTGGACTCAGGCAGCCGCGCAAAAAGATCCCGGACATGGGTGAAAATTCCCGTGTAGGTGGCGGGATTGGACCGGGGCGTGCGCCCGATGGGCGATTGATCGATCTCAATGATTTTATCCACGTTTTCCACGCCCTCGATCGAATCGTAGCCTTCCGGCTTCGTCCGCAGCTGGTAAAGTTTATGCAACAGGGCGGGATACAACGTTTCCATCACCAAGGTGCTTTTCCCTGATCCCGAGACTCCCGTCACCGCCACAAAGGATCCGAGGGGAAATTTCAGAGTTAAATCCTTTAAATTGTTTTTTCGGGCGCCCTTTAAGGTGACGAAATGCTCGAAATGTTTTTCGCTTTTTAATTTAGCCGGTATGAATTTTTTTCCTGATAAGTATTGACCCGTCAGGGATCTGCGGTTCGCGGTAATGTCTTCCAGACTCCCCGCGGCCACCACTTCCCCGCCCTCGACACCCGCGCCGACCCCCATATCAATAACGTAATCGGCCGCCTCAATGGTGTCCTCGTCATGTTCAACCACAATGACGCTGTTCCCGATATCCCGCAAATGATTCAAGGTGTTCAAAAGACGCACATTGTCCCTTTGATGCAGTCCAATGGAAGGCTCATCCAGGATATAAAGCACCCCCACCAGAGCGCTTCCAATTTGGGTCGCCAAATGGATGCGTTGGGCCTCCCCCCCGGAGAGGGACGCGGTCATCCGGTCCAGCGTCAAATAATCGAGACCCACATCCTTCAAGAAAACCAGCCTGTTTTTGATTTCCTTTAATATCTGCCCGGCGATCGCCATTGCCTTCGCGTCCAATTTGAGCTTTTCAAAAAAGTCCAGCCCCTTTTTAACGGAAAACTTCGTGACATCAATAATATTGGTATCGCCAATGGTCACCGCCAAGCTTTCAGGCTTCAAACGGGTCCCTTTGCAGGCCCGGCAGGGCTTACTGACCAAGTATTTCTCGATCTCCTCCCGGATATATTCCGAATCGGTTTCGTGGTAGCGCCTTTCCAAATTGGGAATAACGCCCTCGAAGGGGCCCCAAAATTTTTGCTGGTAGCTCCCTTTTCGGATTTTAAACTCAATTTCCTCATCCGTGCCGAAAAGAACCGCCTTCCGGAATTTTTCAGGCAGTTTTTTAAAAGGAACCGTTTGGCTGACCTTGAAGTGCTGACAGAGCCCCTCCAGGAGGTTTTGATAATAAACCGCTTTCGGCGAGCTATAGGGATCGACCGCCCCATCCTCGATTGATTTCTCCTCATCGATCACCAGCGCCTGGTCCGCTTCCATTTTGTATCCCATTCCCGTGCAGGCGGGACAGGCGCCATGGGGATTGTTAAAAGAAAAACTTCTCGGCGCCGGTTCCTCAACGCTGATGCCGCAATAAACGCAGGCGTAATGCTCGGAAAAAAGATGTTCCGTTTCTTTCGAACCCGTACCCATCAAAATTTTGACGACTCCGCCGCCCTGTTTCAAGGCCGTCTCCAGGGAATCGGCCAGCCGTTTTTTTATCTCCGGCTTCAAGACCAGCCGGTCGATCACCACCTCAATATCATGCTTTTTGTTCTTATCCAGGTTCAAATCGTCATCCAGTTCCTTGAGCACGCCGTCCACCCGCACACGGACAAAACCATCTTTGCGGACTTGGTCAAAGATCTTCTTATACTCGCCCTTACGGCTTGAAATGAGAGGGGATAAAATGTGAAGTTTGGACCCCGCGGGAAAAGAAAGAACCCGGTCCACAATTTGCTGGACGGTCTGCCGGCTGATGGGGCGGCCGCAGTTGGCGCAATGAGGAGTTCCGACCCGGGCGAAAAGGAGGCGCAAATAATCGTAAATTTCGGTCGTCGTTCCGACCGTCGAGCGGGGATTCCGGCTTCCCGCCTTTTGCTGGATCGCCACCGCGGGAGACAATCCCTCGATGAGATCCACATCGGGCTTTTCCATCAGCCCCAGAAACTGCCGGGCGTAAGAAGAAAGGGACTCAACATAACGGCGTTGTCCCTCGGCATAAAGCGTGTCAAAGGCCAGGGAGGATTTTCCCGAACCCGAAACACCCGTGATGACCACCAATTGGTCTCGGGGAATTTCCACGGAAATATTTTTAAGATTATGCTCGCGGGCGCCGCGAACGGTGATTTCGTTCTTTTTCATGGGGCGTTATTATCACCCATCGGACGGGCTTTTTTCCACTGGTAGTCATTTATTTAAGAAGGGTCAGGGTTCTACTGGAACTGGCTCGCCGCACCGGTCAATCCCTGGTTCCGAAGGCCATTGATGCTCTGGAGCTGCTGATCCGATACCGTCAGCGGCCGGCCGGGGAAAGCCTTCAAATTCAATTTAAAGAACACTTGCCGGCCCGAGATGGGGTCTTCCACATAGTTGAGTTCCGCTTCCCAATCGTGTAAATCCCGGTAAAGGCTGATACTGCGGGTTTCAAATTTCGCATTGGTCAAATTATAGCTTTCCAGCGCCGAAATCCGGTAATTGGTAAAAAACGCGAAATCCACTTCTCCTGCGACTTCAAAAGTAGGAGCTAGGCCGATCGTCACATAACCCGTATTGCTGACATTCGGATCGACAAAATTGCCCGAAACCCTGAATCGCCACATGTCGTGGGGGCTCCTGAAATTAATGACCGTATTAAAATCCTTCAAGGCGTTGGCCTTGAGTGAATAATCCGCGATGCCCAGATAATCGAAAGTGGGGCTGGGGGATAGATAAAATTCTTGTCTTAAATAGGAAAAAGCCGCCGAATCCCCTCCAGCTTGTTTTCGAAGATCATAGGAAGTGCTGCTGACGGTCCGCCACAGTGACCCACCCGTAAATTCCAGGGAACCTGACAACAAATTAGATTGAACGCCGTCGACCGGGTCCAAGGGCGTAAGATGGTTCAACTTTTTCGTGTAGGTATGGCTCAGAGAGGTTGACGCGAATTCGGCCCATCGCCCCGTCCAAGTATTATTGATGTTGAGTGTGCGGGTTTCCCCGCCGTTGTCCAAGTTCAAATCAGGAACATCCTGGAACAACTCGTCCAAAGCGGCGCGCGAAAAAAGCGTTTGGGTTTGGAAAAGCAGTAGACTTTGCCCCAGCCCCAATTCGCCGGACGCGTGGTTAACGTAAAAATCATTGGCTTTGGTGTAAGTATGGTCCCCCTGAAAACTCACGTCATATTTCAGCCAATTTTTTCCAATCAAAGCCTGGGGAAACAGGGAGAAGTTTATTTGCGGGACCGTTTGAAGGCTTTCCTCAAATTTGGTTTCCGTAAGGTCGGAAAAATCCGGCGTTTCCTGCCGCCGAAAAAGCAGACCCAGCGTCCACTGCTGACGCGTGAGCGTGGTTGAGATATTGTATTCTTTGACCGTCGAAACCAGGCTGGGATCACGCCTTGCCGCCGAATAATCCTGGCTGAAAAACCCATCCCCGGGGATGTCCGCTTCCACCCTCCCCTGAAAGCTGGAGGACATGGCCCAGAGGCCCCTTACCCTTCCCTCCCATCGGAATTTATGGGTGTCTTTTTCCGGAACGCCGTATCCGTAAAGAGAAAGCACGGATTCACTGTTGAGGGCGATCTCGTGGCGGAGCCCCAATCCAAAACCCTTTTTGAAAAAATAATCGGTGTAAAGGGCTCCGTAATTAGTCGTGTTGAAAAAATAATTCGTTGTCAGCAGAATATAATTGCCAAGGTAATCCGTGGCTCCCGTGGCCAGTGAAAAAGGCGTCCTGATATCGTGAATCGTCCGCACGAAGAAGGGGAAATAAAACACCGGCACCTTGCCAATGTATAAAACGACATTTTCCGCCACCAAATAATCGCCTGAATAAATGGTAATTTGGCTCGCCTTCAAGTAATAGTGCCGGTACCCTTCCGCGTAATCACAGGTGGTCGTGACCGCGTCCTTAATGACGACCTTTTTGTCCGTGATGTCTATTTCCGATCCCGTGCTGATCCAAGGAGGGGCGGTCGTCTTAATATCGAACGCTTTCCCCTCCTTCGTCCGTAAATTGTAGTTAAGGTTTTTCGCCTCAATTTCCTGGTTTTCATCCTGCCAAACCACATGCCCCTCCGCGGAAACATCCTGGGCCGTTAAATCGTAGCGGATGGTGTCCGCGTATAAATGAACCAAATCCTGTTGGACATGAACCTGGCCCCGGGCGATGACCAGTCCTTCGTCCTTCAAATATTCGATCGTGTCGGCCTGGATATGGACGTTGGAGCCGACGGAAAAACTCAAGTCCGCGCTGGCCCGGGCGGCGGAAAAAAAAAGGGCCAAACATAGGATTCGCCCCCCCCAAGGCCGTAGGGCCAATTGAAAAATAGTTTTCATTCGGGCGGCACCGCATTTTCGGAAGCCAAACCCTTGTCCAGGCTGGGTATGGATTTTTTTTTGCGGAAGGATCCCCTCCAAAAATCGTGTTTGTTATTTAAGCCGTAGATCAGAACCGATCCCAGTACCATCAAGACGACGTTGGGCAGCCACATGGCCTCAAACGGGGAAATGACCCCCATCGGCCCCCCCGCCTCCCCAAACATGATGAACAACTCATAAATCACCACCAGGATCACCGCCAAAAAGGGTCCCGCGAATGAACCGGTCCGAGCGATTAAGCCCAGCGGTATGCCGATAAAAGCGAAAGCCAGGGCCGAGAAAGGTATTGAGAATTTTTTGTGGAATTCCGACTCATCGTACCGGGTATCCTGTTTTTCTTTTTTCTTCTCCTTGATCCTGAGGGCCAGTTCTTTCATGGAAATATTCCTCGGGTCCCTAAAATCAATCGGTCCGTTGTGTAAGTGGTTGACGCTCAAATCCAAAAGACAGGATTTGAATTTCATTTGGAAAAATTCTTCTAAGTTCATTTCGCTTTTCTTGGCGCCCATCTGCTGCATAACCCCTTCGCCCATATCTAATAAAACATGAAAATTGTGAGGGTCCTGGTGAATACGCCCCCGAGAAGCGTAAATAACCCGGTAGGGGTTACCCCGGTCATTCAAAACATATACCATCATGTTTTTCAAATCATCCGTCTTGTCATCCTTTTGATCCGCGTAAAGGACATACCCCTCAAAGCCATTCATGAAAACCCTCTCCTTGACAAAAATCGCAGTTCTTTCGGTTTTGATTTTATAGTCAAGTTTCAAAAAGGAGATATTTCCCCAGGGCAGCAGCGTATCCATGAAAATAACCAAAAAAATGCTGAACAAAAGTGAAACGCCGATCATGGGCCAAACCAAGACCCAGAGGGAAAAGCCGCAGGATTCCACCGCCATAATCTCTCCGTCCGCGCTTAGACGCCCGTAAACCACCAGCAGGGCCGTTAAAAAACCGATGGGGATGGCCAGAACCAAAAAGCCCGGCTGAATATAAAGGAGCAGCAGAAAAGAATTCCCGATTCCGGCCTGATATTCCAGAAGGTAGCTTAGAAAAGGGATCAAATAGAAAAGGAGGTTAAGGATAAAGACCCAACAACCTGTCGCCAAAAAAAAAGGCGGCCATATCGCCGTCAAACAATAGCGGACTAAAACTGGCATGAAAAATCCTTAAACCGTAAAGCCAAGGTATCGAAATAACGCGCGGAGCGCGTCGTTATGAAGACAACATTATATCGCCTGTAGGAGGAGCGGACGAAGGAAAGGATGCGGCCGACGATCGGCGGATCTAAGCGGCTGGTTTCTTAACCGAGGAAAGCGTCGGAAAATCCTGCAAAAACCCGTTCTTCACCTCGGAAGGAACCGCCGGAAGATTCAGGTTCGCCGCGTGGGAGGCGGAGTTAACCGGTGAGGCTCCGTTGGCGGCCATGGAAGGTACGGATAAATCGGATGAACCAGGAATTTCAACAGCCGGGGGAACGGCGGCTTGGCTGTTATCCGGGATTCCCGCCGGTGGCAGCCCCAAAGAATTATCCATTAGGGGCGGAGCCAACGAAGCGTCGGCCGTCATGGCAGGAGGCATCGCAGAATCCAGCCCGGGCGGCGCGGCTAACCCGTTATCCATCGGCGGTTGGGAAATCATCGGCGGGGCCAAGGCGGCGTCGGCGGTTGCTGAAGAAGGCAGTTCCCCGGGAACGGACGGCAAAGAATTATCGGCGATCGGCGGCATAGAGGAGTCCATCATCGGAGGCGGTAAAGCCGAACCATTGTCCGGTATGCCGGAAGCTATGGCTGGAGGCGGCAGGTCGGGAATGGAAGGCGAATCAGGAACGGCCGAGGGCAGGGACGCGTCAGCGACGGGAGGAAGAGACGTATCGCCCGCCGAAGGAGGCAAGGAGGCGCTGGCCATAGGAGGAAGGGGAATATCCCCGTTGAGATCCGGAGGAGCCGTTCCGTTATCAAGGGAAGGCATACCATTTCCGTCCGGGGGCAATTGAGCGGTCGAAGAAGGCGGCGCCATTCCCGCGTCAGGCAATGACGGTAATCCAGAGTCCATGGCGGGAGGGACCGAACTTAATTCAGGCACTCCGTTATCGTTAGGGCTCGGCAAATCAGAAGAAGGCAATTGAGATTGCGGCGGCAGTAAAGGGGCTCCGTTATTAGCCGGCTCGTTATTCGGGATGGGCGGAAGGGACATATCACTCGAGGGGGCCGACCCCAATGGCGGAAGGTTTGATGAATTATCTTGAGGAAGCCCCGGCATCGAGGAATCGGCGCCGGGAAGAGGCGGCAACCCTGAATCAACTCCGCCAGGCGCGGGCGGAGGCAGGGCGGGTGAGGCGTTTGAACTGTCGCCTGGCAATGCCGGCATTCCGGAATCTGGCCCCGCTGGGTTCAAAGGCGGCAGTCCGCTATCGTTGGACAAGGGCGGCAAAGATCCAGGGGCCGCGGAATTATCGGGCGGCAACGCGGGCAGGCCCGAGGAACCGTTGTCAGGCGCGGGTAATGCGGGGGAGGACAAATCCCCGCCCAAAGGAGGCAGACCTGCTCCCGGCATGGAACTATCCTGATTCAAGGGAGGCAACCCCGATCCTGAATCCGTTGGAGGCAAAGCCGGCAAATCGCCTCCGGCTGGCGCCGAATTTAAGGGAGCGTTATTATCCATCGGCAGGGGCGGAAGACTAGAACCACCTGCAGAAGCCGCGCCATTTTCCGGCAAGGGCGGAAGAGTCGATCCGTTCGAAACCGAGGACGACTCGCTAGGCAGAGGCGGCAAGGTTGAACTAGAAGCGGTCGCGGCGGTTTCGCCGGGCAAGGGCGGCAGCGAGGATTGATAGGCGGCCTGGTTCGGCGGCATGGGTTTTTGTTTTTTCATCGCCAACCGGGTTCCCTTTTTAAACCGCTTCATATCCGGGTAAACCAACAGACCTTCCGGGAGCCGACCCTTAACCTCCTCGGTAATTTTTTTGGCGGACAAATTATCCGACGGATCTACCGTCAGCTCAACGAATTCAAAGGAAGAAGTGTAATGCTGAGTTTCAACAACCCGGATAAACCCAACCGGCTCGCCCCTCGGGGTGAACAAAGCGAATACATCACCCTTCTTAACTCCGCCCAAATCCCCGACATCAATATAATTACCGCTGTAATTTTTTCCGGGCTGATCCTTGAGGGCGATGACCTGTCCGCCGACAACGGTTCTATTGTTGTACAAATGTTTTAGTAAATTTTTAGTTTCAAGCGAATAGGGCAATCCCGATCCGGTGGAAGGCGCTACTTGATAAGAAGCCGATGCGTTGAAAGGGGAGAGAAGCATTCCGAATAGAACCAAAAGTAAAAAAAGAGGCCTTTGAAATCTCATGAATACCTCGGAAGGAAGAGAAATGTCAGCCATCGGCGCTTGATATAATAATCAAAAAACAAAAAAAGAGGGGATTTTTTTATAAAATCCCCTCTTTTTTCTCTTAGGAAATCTTAAAGCTTACAGACGGGTAATGATGGAGATGTAGTGAATGCCGCCGATGGAATTGGCGACAAAAGCGTAGTCAATTTCAAAAAGATAAGCCCATATTCCAACCCCCGCCGAGGGAGTAAAGGAATCCGAATCAAACTGAAACCCCTTCGATTCGGCGCCCAAACGGGCGGCAAAAAATTGCTTGTACCAATATTCCACTCCCAGGTGGTAATTGTTCAATCCCTTGCCGACATAGAGGCTGTCAAAGTCAAAATTCACGGTGAGGGTGCTCACGGGGACCCTTGCCTCCCCTTGGTTTTGGCTCTTTCCCAATTCCTCAGTCCAGGAAACGCCCAAAGTCGCGCTGGGCTGCAGGACTTGGGTTGGATTGGTTGACGTTCCCTGCCATTGAATATAGGAGCCTCCGGTATAGTCCCGGGCGGTTAATCCAAAAGTTAATTCTTTGATAGGCTTGAAAAGAAAGCCAAGGTCGGAGCCGAAACCAAAAGCCGAAGCGGAGCCGGCGTCGGTCTTCAGCAATTTGATGGTTCCACCGATAGCGAATTGTTTTCCTAATTTCCACCCGCCCGAAAGAAGGGCGGCTTGATCCGAATATTGGGTCGTTCCAACGACCGTGGGGCTATCCGCGTTGGTCACCTGGATATCCCCCACTCCCAAGCGCAGGTAGCTCAGGGCGTAAGATCCGGCCGACTGGGTATTAAAAGCGATATTGAGAAAGTCGTAGCTTTGAAGATCCGATTGAGCCGAATGCATAGTGGTAATTTCAATGTCATCAATGAGGGCCAATCCGGCGGGATTCCAATAGGCCGCGGTGGCGTCGTTAGCGGCGGCGACAAAAGCCCCGCCCATGCCATAAGCGCGGGCGCCAGCGCCTTTGGTTAAAAATTCACCGGCATAGTCCGGTTGGGCGGCAAAAACAACCACAGGTAACGCGAGGATAAGGGAAGATAAAAAAACCACCATATTATATCGTTTTGAATTCACAAACTTCTCCTCTCTTCAAAGAAGGTTATTAGTTGATAAAGCGTCGTTTTTTGAACCTACGAAAATTGTAACAACCCTTTTTATAAATTGCAACTTGATACACCCCAACCGCTTGTTGGGGTTGATGGTTTAACAGGACTTAGAAAAAAATGGTTTCAAATTAAACCAGGGTAAAACCCTTATGATTCTGGTTAATCTCAAGACCGGCCGCGGGAATCAATTCTCCAAAGCCTACACAAACCCATTTCCGCTCAGCCGAAATTACTACCCGAACCGTCGCATTTGATCCCCCAAGGGATTTGAAAAAAATCGATGAAATTCACAACCCGAACCGTCTTTGAAACGGCCGAAAGTAACTATCCCCCGCGAAAACGACTATTTAATTTTTAAGAGAAGACCATCCTGATCCCCGCGGTTTTCAAACCTGGCGTTTTGTTGACAAAAGCTTTAGGGGCTGGGTATAGTTTACCGTCATTTTTTAATGTTATTTAGCATTGAATCGTTTCGAAGCCTCTCTACCCCCTTCCAAGGAGTTTATGAATGTCCGAAATAAAGGTATGCGGTAAATGTGGATCTAAAAACCCTGCTTCCAACAACTTCTGCGTGCAATGCGGTTCCTAATTGCCTTCCGCGATCCAATCGGAGAAAAGTTCGAAACCCGCGCCTACCCTTAAAGTAGCTAAGAACCCAACCCGTTCCGAAAGCGAAGAGGAGGTGGCCGCACCCGCAGCGGCTTCCAATTCCCCCAAAAGCAATTTTTCCTTCTCCTGGATGGAATGGGCTTATATCGCCCTGTTGCTCATTACGATTTTTACTCGATTCGATCATTTGGGTGCCAAGCCCCATCACCACGATGAAAGCATGCATTCCTTTTATTCCTACCAGCTTTTCAAAGACGGTGACTACGAATATAACCCCATGATGCACGGCCCCTTTCAGTTTCATGGAAACGCCCTGATGTATTATCTTTTCGGCGTTTCCAACGCCACCTCCCGTTACCTAGCGGCGTCTTTCGGATTATTGACCGTGGTTTTAGCCATGTTCCTCTCACCTTTCATGGGTCGAACGGCAGCCTTCTTGGCGACGACCCTGATCGTTTTTTCACCCAGTTTCATGTATTTCGACCGCTTTACCCGGGAAGACGCCTATATCGCCGGCGCCACCTTCATGATGGTGGTTTTTCTTTTCCGCTACTACCGGTCCCGTCTGCCTCTGGATTTGTGGCTGGCGTCGGTTGGTTTTACCATCGCCTTTTGCACGAAAGAATCCATCTTCCTGACGATCGCCGTCATCGGCACTTACCTTTTTATCCGCCTCCTGCCCTGGGCCGATGTTTTTATCGCGGGCGGCTTGACCGCCGTGGGCATCCTGACCCAGTTGATCATTCCCAAAACCGAATCCTACCGTTTGGTTGTTTTCGGGGTTTTTCTTCTTTGCGCCTTGGTCTACACCCTTGTCCAGCTTTTCTTCCGCTGGCAGGCTAATTTAAAATCTCCCAAAGCCGAAAGCCTCCTCTGGGAAATTATCCGGAATCTGGGTTTTGAAAAAGTGAAGTGGGATCTGGCCGGTTTCATCCTTTGGTGGATGGTTTGCCTCGTCACACTGAGGGCGGAGGGGCTCCATTTGAACCAGCCCACGCCTTTTTCCTTTATCCTCCTAGCCGCCTACTTCGGATTACTTTTCCGCTTTTGCTGGCTCTGGCTCAAAAATACCGCCCCGGCCTTGACCGGATCCATTTCTATTTTCGGAATTATTTTCACCCTGCTTTTCACAACCTTTTTTACCGTCGGCGCGGCTCAAGGGGATTTTCTGGGACGCATCCACGCCCTATTGAACGCCGTTTACAACGGCGCCTTTGGAGGACTGGAATATTGGTGGGGACAGCATGATGTCCATCGCGGAGACGAACCGCTTTATTATTATTTAGTCCAGCTTCCGGCCAATGAACTGGTTTCATTCCTCTTTTCAGCTGTGGCCATGGTTTACTACGGAATTTTCAAGCGTAAAAACCTTCCGATATTTCTAGGCTATTGGTATGTCGGTTCCCTCGCCTTGTTTTCTTGGGCGGGAGAAAAAATGCCCTGGCTCATCCTCCATCCGCTTCTTCCTTCCTTGCTTTTGACCGCTTATTTCATGGGACAAATTTTGGATTCCCGCCCCGTGAAACAGCTTTGGAAAAGCGCCCGGATCGCCGCGATGGTCCTCTTCGGCCTGCTGCTTTCCTATTCTCTCCATTCCGCGGTCCTTCTGAGCTTTTATCATGAGGCGAATCCGGTCGAACCCTTGGTTTACGTTCAATCCGGGCCTGACGTGCAGGAAGTCGAACGGATTGTCCGCCAAATATCCTATGGCGAAACCGGAGGCACCGACATGGCTTTAACGATCGAGGATAAGTGCTCCTGGCCCTTCGCCTGGATGCTCCGGGATTTTTCTAGGCGCAACCATCCTGCCACAATTACCGCCGCCGACAACCCCATCATCATGACGGGCACCGAATCCGACGCCCAGGCCTATCCCATCTTGAGCCAGGCGGGCTACGTCAACCGCAAGTATAAACTCCGGGTCTGGTGGGTTCCCTCTTGGTTCAAAAAAGGGTTTCCCGGCGCGGAAATGAATATGGGATTATTCCGGGAATGGCTTTTCAGCAACTTCATTCCTGTTTCCACTCCCCGGCCCGACATGGTGGATTGGAACGATCTTAAAAAATGGGTTCTTTACCGAGAAGTGTGGTCGGACCTGGGAAGCTACAATATGCGCCTATGGGTCAAGCCTGATTTGGCTCAAAAATACGGCTTCACCGAAAACACCCGATCCGATGTTCCCGCCGATTATCCCCTAGCGGCGGCTACCCCGGTGACGACGCCTGAAATGAAACACCATCTCCGGAAGGTAGAAGCGGTGTCGGCATCGGAAAATCCCAACAAGAAAAAACAGTCAAAATAATCGTTTTCAATAATAAAAAAGGGGCGGTCATCCGACCGTCCCTTTTTTTATGTGCCGACATTTTCTAAACCCCGGTTAAGCGGCCCTTTTTTCACCGCCACAGCGTAAAGCAGAAGACCATTCACCACGAAGCAGCGTTTTAACTCAAAACCGTTATCCCCCAGAACTTTCCGAAGCCTGCCTTTGGTGAAATGGTTGATATGACCGCACCGGTATTTATGGTAAAGACTCCCCTTCACGTATCCCATATAAATGCAATTCAGATTGAAAAGGATAAAAAAAGGCCCCAAAAAATAATCGTAAGGCACGGTGATTAAAAACTTTCCATTAGGCTTCAACACCCGGTCCACTTCACGGAGGACCCCTTTCAAATCCAGCAGGTGTTCCAACGTTTCACTCATCAGGACCAAATCAAAGCTTTTTGGCTTTAGCCCTGTCTTGGATAAATCCGCGGTCACCCGGAAATCTTTCAACCGCTTATTTCTTTTGGCCCACTTCAGCATCTTCTCGTTAATATCCACGCCGAAAACCGGAAGACCTAAAACATTCCACCAGCAATTGGCGCAGCCCAAATCCGCCATTTTCATCCCGGGCCGGAAATACTCGCTGACAAACTTCGTCATTTTTTCATACCGCGAGCGGTGATACCAAGCCCGGAACCTGCTCACTTTTTTCACATCCGTCTGGTCGTCATAGTAGCTTTCATTCATGCCCCGGTACTCCACCGACGCCAGATGGGAAGAGCTAAAGGTTGAGATTCGGATCAAAACCACGTTGGATAACGACAGGAGGAAAAGACTGGAAAAAAAGGCCGCCCAAAAAGAAAAGGCCGCGCCGGTCAATAGAATTCCAAAAAAAACAGAACTGATGAGGGCCACGCAAAGGTAAAGAAAGAAGTGGAGCGGCAAGGGAGTTTTGAAGCGGATTTCCTTGTTGGCGTAAACCACCCGATACCAAAAATGATGAAAGAATTGGTTGCCCAAGGTTCCGAAAAAAAACGCGATAAGCGGATTTAAATTTAACCCGGAAAAAAGAAAAAAAGTGATCCCCAAATTAACGGAAGCACCCAAAAAACCGCCCAAAACAAAAATCAAAAAGTCCGGATGATAAAGCCGGTGTAATCTTTCCGGTTTATTTTTAGTTCGTTGAGGAATCATGGCTTACCCTTCGGCAGCTGTCCCGCGGCCGGTTTACGGGGCCGGCCGTTCAAAATCCAATCACCATCACCGGATTAAATCCCGCCAACCCAGGCGGACCATTTCAGCCGGACAATGGTCCATCCAAAGCCCGTCAATTCCGATAAGGACAATTTACTCTTTCCTTCGTGGCGATTGACAAAAATAATGGGGAATTCCACCACCTTCGCGCCCGCGCGAATGGCCCGGTAAAGGATTTCCACCTGAAAGGAATAACCCGTTGAAAAAAATTTTCCCAAACCAATTTTCCGCAATAAGTCGGCCCGATAGCACTTATACCCGCCCGAGCAATCTTTTTGCCGGAGCCCCAGCACCCATCGGCAGAGGCCATTCGCCAGACGGCTGATCAAGAAGCGCCCCATTCCCCAATTTACCATGCCCCCATCCTTGACATATCGAGACCCGATCACCAGATCGTATTTTCGGATGAGCCTGAGCATTTCGGGCAGATTTTTCGGGTCGTGGGACAGATCCGCGTCCATGGCGATAACATGTGCGTAACCGCGCTTTAAGGCCCAATCCATACCGTGGATATAAGCCGATCCCAGTCCCAGCTTACCTTCGCGGTGGACCACATGGACTCGGCGGTCTTTACGGGCAAGTTCATCGGCGATCCGCCCCGTCCCATCCGGAGAATTATCGTCCACGATCAAGAGATCGCAAGCACTGGCGGCCCTGAAAATTTTTTGATAAACCATTTTTAGGTTGCCCCGCTCGTTGAAAGTCGGCACGACAATAATTGTTTTATGCCTGGTTTTTTTATTCAAAAAATCCACGTCCCTCTTGAAGGATCGAATTTATTTCAACGATTCGTTTTTCGGCCGACGCAAAACAACGACAACCCGATGGGCCGGGGAAGCCATTTCTCAACGGGAGCGACCCACCGGATGATTTGGTCATAAATAAGAATCTGCGCCCGGGGAAGGATTGTTTTTTTAAAAAACCGCCCGTTTAGCCACCAGCCAAAAACACCAAGTAAATTCAAGTAACGGCTCTTCAAAACCGTGAAGCCCCTGGCTTCCATCTTTTGGACTAATTCCCCTTTAAAATATCTGCGAAAATGTCCGTAATGGGCATCCATGCTGCCGAACAGATAAGGGAGGGCGGGGACAAAAATGACCAAACGTCCCTCGGCGGGCAGAAGTCTCAAGCACTCCTTCAAGAAATCCACATCGCCTTGAATGTGCTCCAGAACATTAATGCAAACAATGGTGTCGGGCTTGAATCGGCCAAGAGAAACCAATTTTTTTTCAAGATTCATAACGCGAAAAGATGCGTTTTTGTTTCTTTCGAGGTTTTTTTCTGCCTTTTTAACGTAACCGGAGTGGATATCAACCCCGAGGACCTTCCGGTCTAACGCGAGCAAGCGGGTCATGTTTCCGATGCCACAGCCGACTTCCAAAATTCTCTGTCCCAGATAGGGTTTCATCATTTCGTAAATCCACTGGTTGTAATGGACAGCCTCGGATAGGTCATCCAGGGTTTCCAGCTGCCCATCCCAATTGGCAACCGGCGGTTGTGACTTCATTATTTCGCGGGAGCGGACTCGGGGGGAATGGTAAATCTCGCCACTTTTCCCGGACCCCTTTCCACGACATAGAGCCGGTTCTGATGATCCGCCGCCACGCCGGTCGCGGTGGAGAATCCGTCCTTATCATCCTTTTTGTGGAAAATGGCCAATAGTTTCCCGGACAAATTGTATTTTAGAACAACCTTGGAGCTGGCGTTCGAGGCGTAGAGATACCCCTGGCTTAACGCCAGATAAGGCGATTCATCGTTTTTACCCCGCCAACCGGACACCTTAAAGGCGGAAACGAACTTTCCGTTGGAATCAAATTTCTGGATCCGAAGATTATCCGAGTCGGCGACGTAAATAAAACCACCGTTATCCGAGGCGACCCCCACCGGCTCCCTGAACTTGCCGTCGCCAGTGCCAAAGCCTCCCCATTCCATTAGAAAATTCCCATCCGTATCAAACACCTGAATTTTATGATTACCCGTATCCACCACATAGATTCGGTTTTGGTTATCCCCGACAATGGAGCGGGGCCCAAAAAAACCGTGACTCCATATTTTGATCAAGTTTCCTTTCGAATCAAACTTCTGGATTCGATGGTTGAAGGTATCACAAACGTAAATATCGCCTTGGGGAGCGACATAAAGGCCGCTCGGCTGGTTAAATTCACCCGGATCTTTACCCGATTTTCCAAAGGAGAGGACCATCTCCCCGCCGGGAGTGAATTTTTTGACGGCCTGACCGCCAAAATCCGCCACATAAAAATTATCGTCCGAGTCTGTCGCCACTCCCCAAGGCTCCTTAAACTGGCTGGGTCCATCGCCGCTTCCACCCACCTCCAAATCGACCGCCACATTCACGGACCGGGAAGCGTTCAGGGCTTTGTTAACGGCGTCAAAAACAACGTAAAAAACCAGCATCAAACCGAAAAGACCGAGAAACACCAAAAATATCTTGGCTCCCTTCCCGATTCCATTTTTAGTTTTTTTCTTGCCGGCTTTTTTCCTGTTATTTTTTTTAGCCATTCGGTTTCTCCCTGGATTTATTAAAACTGACCCTTAATTTTTAATACCTTCGCGGTGGAAGCGTCCGACACATACAAGTTCCCCGCCGTATCGACGGCCAGCCCAATCGGGACGCTGAACAGCGGGCGGCCCTGAGCGTCATTCTCCAGGGTCGAAACCAGCGATCCGTCCAGTTTATAAACATAAACCTTCTTGCCTCTGCCATCCGAGGCGTAAAGAAGGGAGTGGGCCCTGTCCAAGACCAGATGGGGCTCCATATCAATTTGTTCCGGAGACCATCCCTTTACCTTCCATTCTTTTTGGAACTGGCCGTCCGAGTTAAAAACTTGAATCCTGAAATTCAAACGGTCCGCCACGTAAAGATTGCCGGCCTGATCCAGCGCCACTCCAATAGGTTCGTTGAACTCGCCTTGTTTTTCGCCTTTGCCCCCCCAGGCCCTAACCTTTTGGCCCTTCGGATCGAATTTTACGATGCGGTGTTTTCCCGTGTCTGCCACGTAAACAAAACCGCTGGGATCCACCGCGATTCCCCTCGGCGCGAAAAAGCCGTCGTCCGTGGTAAACACTTTCTTTTCCTTGCCTTTGGGCGAAAATATCTGGACCCGGCCGTTCCAGGTGTCCAAGACGTAAACCATGTCATCGGGACCGATGGCCACATCGTTAGGTTCGTTTAATTTTCCCGGAACAGAACTCTCAATTTTTTTCTTGTCGCCTCCGTCGATTTTAAAAAGGCCGCCGAAGTCCAGGGCGTATTTCCCGTCTTTCCCGTTGATCTTCACTATCCGGTGATTCCGGCTGTCGGCAACGTAGATGTCGCCATGGCTATCAACCGCGATTCCACGGGGATAGTTAAATTGGCCCGCTTGAGCGCCCGGTTGGCCGCCTTGAAGCAGAACCGGATCTCCCGTTCCGGGCTGTAAAACGGTGGGTTTGGGCTTAGATCCCACCATCACCCAGACTAGGGTCACCGCCACCAGAACGAATACTGCCGCCGCGATCAAATCCTTACTCGTCAATTCGTGTTCGCCGATCTTCAGCATGACTTTTCCTCCATCAAGAATTTTTCACTGCTTCCATAAAATCATTTTCAACTTTCACGAACCACTCGTCACAAATTCACCTTATAAAGAACCGAACCGCCGAAGGTTTGAGCCACCGGACCCAATTGTGAAAATTTATTCAAATTTTCCGGATGATCCTTGTATTTTTGCCGTTCGATATCACCGACATAGACATAATCAATCCCGTATTTTTTCAACAGGTCCCGGGTTTGATTAAGATCCGCGGAAGTATAAATCGCGTCCACATCCGCTTCGCGGTGCATAATCGTGTCGTCAGAATTTTCACCCCGAACCACCGCCTTATCCCCGGAGCCACGCCATTGTACCTCATGAAAATCCCATCCGAGAA
>CAZHFP010000005.1:9973-40477 GCA_964531065.1 uncultured bacterium | reverse complement strand
GGGGCAGGGAGGCGTGTTCAAAGACCATCTCGACTGGCGTCCATTCGGACGTGAAATCAAACGAAAGACGCCCCTGGTTAGATGACATTCGGGCGCCCAGAGGCCGCGCCGTCCCATTCAGTTGATCGGCGATTTGCTGGACACTGTACCGGGCCGGGAGGCGGAATACCTCTTGATAGGTCGTTAGAACTTTTCCCTGAACCGTGGCGGGAAGGGCTCGGACGTCCCGTGCCAAAAGTTTTAAAAGATCCAAATCCGTGAGTTTTTGATTGAGGGATTTTAAAAGATTTTCTGTCGCTTCAGCGGGATCCGTTTGGTAAGAGGGAGCGGTAGAGGGAGTTCGCTGGGAAAGCGTGGAACCCGGCCCCGCGGGGGCCCCCAAGTAGCGCCATACCAGAAAGACCACCAACCCAGCCGCCAACAATACCGCCAGAGCGGAAACTAAAAACGCGGGAACAGTCCCCTTTTCACGGCCCTGGATGAACCTCAAGGATTGTCTTGATCCTCGTCTTTATCCTTCCCATCCTTGCTATCGTCATCGGTTTTTCCGTTCTTCTTGTTGCGCTCATCTTCTAATTTTCTCTCGCCCGACTTCTCGTTCTTGTCCACTTTTTTCGGATACAAGGCGAAGAGCTGGGGGCTGATTTTCCCGCTGTTCTGGATGATTTGTTCGGCGACTTGGACTTGAGGGTCCTTGACGACCGCCAGCTCCCGGGCGTCCTTCTCCCCTAATTTTTCCCGGATCAGTTCCACATAAAGGCTGTTCTTTAAATAGTCCGCGTCCTTTTTCAATTCTTCCTTGTCGATTTTCTTGACGTTCTTGGCGCAATAGGTGAAGAACCGGTCCATCAAAGCCGGCGTCACTTCCGTATCCCGGGTGACTTCCATTCCTTCCTTTACCAAAACCTTGGCGAAAGCCGAGGGCTCTTGCTTGCTGTAGACTTTGATGGTGGACTCTGAAATTTCATGGTTGCGTAAATCCAGGTCCGGATCAATGCCGATGCCATGGATACAGACGCCCGAGGGCGTGTAGTACTTGGCCATGGTCAGCCTCAAGGCCGCCCCGTCGCTGTTGTCCAGGGGCAGAATCGTTTGAACCGAGCCCTTGCCGAAGGTCTTCGCGCCGATCAAAACTCCCCTTTTCCAATCCTTCAAGGCGCCCGCCACGATCTCGGCCCCCGAGGCGCTTCCCTCGTTGACCATCACCACCACGGGTTTTTTCATGTCAAACTTTTCGTTGTCCGTCGCCTTAAACTCCTGGGTTTGGTTGGCGCTGCGCCCCTTGGTTGAGACCAGCATTTTTCCCTTTTCAGTGAAATAATCAGAAACACCCACCGCCTCATTCAACAGCCCTCCCGGATCGTTCCGCAGGTCCACCACCAGTCCCTTTAAAGGCGACTTTTTTTCCAGGTCCTCCACCGCTTTGACAAAATCATCGGTGGTATTCTCGATAAATTCAGAAATACGGACATAACCGATTTGACCCGGCAGCATGTAAGAGTGGATGCTTTCGATTTTGATGGAATCGCGGACGAGGGTCACTTCCAAGGGTTCGCTCAAGCCCACGCGGACAATCGTAATGGTAACCTTGGTTCCTATTTTCCCCCTCAATCGCTTGACCGCGTCGTTGATGGTCATGTTGTCGGTTCTTTCCGCCTCGATTTTGATAATTTTATCCCCCGACTTGAGTCCCGCCCTATCCGCTGGAGTCCCCTCAATGGGTGATATAACCGTCAACCGGTCATCCTTGATTCCGATTTCGATGCCCAATCCGCCGAACTTGCCGGAGGTTTCCGTCTGCATGTCCTTGTAATCATCCGGCGGCATGAATTGGCTGAAGGGATCCAGGGTATTGACCATGCCCTGCAGGGCCCCGTAAATCAGGGTCTTCGGGTCGGTCTTATCCACATCCACGTATTTTTCCCGGATGATGGCCAGGGCGTCCACGAAGGGATTTAGGTATTTATAAACATCTTCGGAGCTTTCCTTAGGATGGGCGGCCGATTGGGTCGCGGCGCCGGCGGCGAAACTGACCCCGCAAAGGGCTAGCAATAAAAAGGCGGTCGTCATCAACGAGGGGCGGCGGTCCATAAACTTCCTCCAATAAAAAATTTTAACGATTGAGTCATTCTTGAAAATCTTCCGCTTCCTTTAGACGCCGCGAAAGTAAAACCTGGCCTGCTCAACGAAATTATAGTTTTCAGTCCTTGACGGTTCAGGATTGAGGCCCGGAAGCGATTTATAAGGTGATGATGATTTAAATCCCGTGTTTTAGCCAGCGCAGGGGGTCCTGGGGAACTCCATTCTTTCGGATCTCAAAATACAAACTGCTTCCCACCAGCGATCCCGTGTCGCCCACGCTCCCGATGACCTGCCCCGGAGCCACGGTTTGGCCTTCCTGCACATTCAATTCGGAAGCTTGCGCGTAGAGAGAATAATACCCTTCCCCATGGTCTAAAATCACTAGTTTTCCATAACCTTTAAACCAATCGGCGAAACGAACTTTCCCCCCCGCCACCGCCTGGATCGGCGTTCCCATCGGCGCCTTGATCTGGATTCCGGAATTATCCACCACTGCGTTGAATTCCTTGTTTTTGTTGCGGCCAAATTGGTATCCGGGAATAATCTCGCCCGAAACGGGCCAGGGAATTTTCCCCCGCTTGACCAGCAATCCCTTGCCCGCCGGAACATAGGTTGGTTTCGTTCTGGATTCCTCAGCCTGTTTCAGAAAAAGCGAGACCTTCGATTGAAGCTCCTGGGCCTGGTCGCTTAATTCGGCGATGGCCTGTTCCCGTGAGGCTTGTTTTTCCCGGATGGAATTTAAAAAGACCGTCCGATTTTGCCTCTCCCGGGAGTAGTTCTTTTCCTGTTTGCCTAACACGCCCACAATCCTTTTTTTGCGGTTCTCTTCCGTGCTCCAAAGCCTAGTGTCCCGTTCCAATTTATCCTCGTGCAGAAGCGTTTGAGAAAGGAGCTTTTCGTTGCTCCTGGCCAAAGTCAGCTCGAATTTTAATTTCCGCGCAAAATCAGCGAAATTGCCCGAGTCCAAAAGCCCCCCCAAAAGGGGTTTCCGGGCCGACATCCGGTAGAGGGCGCGCAATCGGTCCGCCAGCAGGGTCCGGCTCTGGGCCAGCTGCCCCTGATTATTTTTCATCTCGCCTTGAAGCTGATCAATTTGACCCCTGGTTTCTTTCAGGGCTTGTTCATTCACTTCCTTTTCCCTCCGCAGGCTTCCCAGCTTTTGATCCACCCTTTGCAGGCGGCTCAAGACGTTTTTTTCCTTCACCTGGGACTGGTGTTGTTTTTTCTTCTCTTCCAAAAGCTTCCGTTTGACCGCGGCTAGGTCCTTTTTATTTTTCTGGATGTTTTTTTTGATGACGAGGGTGTTGGTCACGGGAGCGTCCGCCGGGCCAGGGGTCTCTTGAGCCAAAGCGGGAGCGGCGGAAAACAAAAGGAGGAGAAAAAATAAAAAAACGATTGAACCACCAATGTCACCAAGTTCACCAAGAAATGAAAAAACAAAAAAAAGGTTCGTTTGAGTTTTCAAAGTTCTTGTTTTTCGCCGTACTTGGTGCACTTGGTGACCTTCGTGGTGAAATAGATTTCATGGGAGATTCTAAAATTCAAAATCGTGCTTACTGCAGTTCCTTGACCCATTTTTTTTGCAGGGCCAAAAAAGCCCCCAAGGCGCCCAGGATCATTCCCAAAAGAATCAGGGTGAAAAACAAGCTCCACCACTCGGCCGAAGGGAGGGTCAGCAAAACATCAAAGCCGCCGTATTTTTGCAGGGCAACCCCCACCCCGTGGCGGACGGCCTCAAGAAAAGCAACAACAGCGACAGCGCCTAAAAAACCCTGAAGGATTCCCTCCCAGAGATAGGGTCCCCACCGCATCCAGGTGGGAGCCCCCATGCGGGACAAGAGCACCAAGTCATCCCGCCTCGCCCAAAGGGCGATGGAAAGGGTGTTGGAAACGATAAAAAGCGCCGTTAAAAAAACAAACCCGCCTAAAAGAAACCCGGCCCACCTTACGACTCGGGTTAAGTTGGACACCGTTTCCCATTCATTTTTGCCGTAATTAACATCCTCGACCCGGGGGTCTTTTTTCAGTTGATCCACCAGACTGTCCAGATTTTCCGTGGCGTCATTTCTCAAAACCACGCTGAAGGAATCGGTCAGGGGGTTTTCGCCAAGCGCCTGAAGCATCCGGTCAATTTCCGGATCTTTCCTAAATTCATCGGCCGCTTGTTCCTTGGTGATGATTTTGACCGAAGCCACCCGGGCGTCGGAGCTTAAAAGTTCCAAAACCCTCTTTCGGTCGGACGCGTCGGCTTGGGGTGAAAAAAAGACCGCCATCTCAAATTTCTCGCTGGCCGACCCCAAAGCCCGGTCCAATACCCGGGTAATTCCCAAAAAGAGGGAGAGCTGAAGCAGGGTCGCCGCCACGATGACGATGACGGCCGTGGATAATCCCCTGGTCCGAACCAGCAGGAGGAAGCCTTCTTTTAGGACAAAGAATAATCGGGGTATGAAATTCATTCGGCCTTAACCTCCAGAGGGATCAATTTTCCCTGGTCTAATTTCACCCATTGGATCAAAGCCTCGCCCGCCATTCTTTTGGCTTCCCCCCAAAAGGACATCTGTTGGGTGGAAAGAACGATCGTGCTTCCGGATTTATTTAATTCCAATAAAAGCTTGAAGAGAACCGAAGCGGTTGCCTCATCCAAACCCTGGAAAGGGTCATCGGCCAATAATAGCTTCGGCCTAAAAATCATGGCCCGTAAAGCTAGAACCATTCTCTGCTCGCCCGAGGATAAATCTGAGGGCTTGGACTTTCCTTTAGATCCTAAACCGGCCTTGGCGAGAAGCTTTCCGATGGCTTCTTCCTGGCCTTCGCCGGAGGCGCCCTTCACTTGGAGAATAAAGGCGATATTTTCAATGATAGTTTTATCGGGAAAAAGCTTCAAATCGGGAAAGATCATCCCGACTTCCGAAAGCCATTGGTTTTTTTCGGAGCTGGAAAGAGAGTAAAGTTCCAGATGGTCGACCCGCAAAACCCCGGAGGTGGGTTTTTCCTCTCCGCCCAGCATCTTGAGAAAAGTGCTTTTGCCCGTGCGGCTTTCTCCGATAACAGCCACAAAAGAACCGGCGGGGGCGGAAAAGTAAGCGTCATCGAGGACCTTGACGCCGGAGGTGTGGACTTTGGTGAGATGAAAGGCTTGAATCATCATGTGCCGATTCTCCGAAACAGAAATAATGAAATCGGTACTATACCGACATCTTTTATTTGATCTTGGAAAGTCGGCATGTAAAGTAAATTAAGGCAGGATCTCTCATACCGCAAGGGAAATGAGGGTTGCGGGAATTGGGTGAAGACTTCAGGGCTGACCCTGTGCTGCCTTTTGAAGCCGCTTGGCCCGCAAGATTCTTTTCGCTTGGCGGACATTCTTCATATGCTCCTGAAAAGTCTGCGCGAAAAGATTGGAACCGTCCCCTTGAGCCACGTAATAAAGATAAGACACATCCGCGGGCTCTAACACGGCTTGGAGGGAGGCCAGTCCCGGATTGCAAATGGGAGTGGGCGGCAGCCCCCTGTGGATATAGGTGTTGTAAGGGGACTGGGTGCCAATTTGGGCGGTGGAAAACCAGGGGTTCTTGGTGTTCAAGACGTAATTCAAGGTGGCGTTCACTTCTAGCCGCATTTTTTGCCGGAGACGGTTGTAAAGGACACTCGCGACGATGGGCCTCTCCGAGTCGAGCTTGCTTTCCTTTTCCACGATGGAGGCCATGATCACCGCCTGATAGGGGGTGAGATTTCTCGCCAGGCAAAGGCGGTTAAAATCACTTCCCGCCGAATCATAAAACTGGCGGACCATCAACTCGATCAGCTCATTGGAACTGGCGCCCAAGGGCACCCGGTAAGATTCGGGAAAAAGAAATCCCTCGGCGATGGAACCCTTAATTCCCAAACTTTTCAAGAGGACCGGATCCTCGGCGGTTTTCAGGAATGACTCGGCGGAAACCACCTTCATCTTCTCCAGTTCCTGGGCGATTTGTTCCAGGGTGAATCCTTCCGGCACCTTCAGGGTCAAGAGCTCGCTCTTCCCCTCGGATAAAGCCTCCACCACCTGCCATAGACTCATATGGGCATTCAGCCGGTAAAGCCCCGCCTTCAATTTCCGGTCCGCGTGGGTTAATTTTGTGACGAGCCGGAAGGGGAGTGAAAAATGAAGAACGCCTTTTTCCTTCAATACTTTGGCGATTTCCCTCGCGCTGCTTTTGGAGTACACCGGAACATCCACGTCTTGGCCAAGGAAGAAAAAACTGGGAATAAATACGTAAGCGAGGATCAGGAAAAAGAAGGAAAGGCTGATGCCGTACCATTTAAGTATTTTCATGGTTTCTCCACGGGGATCAAATGGGTGCCTTCCAATGCCGCTTGAAGCAACAGGGCGGCCGCCACTTGATCGATTTTTTTGCGGCGGGTTTCCCGCCTGGCGCCGCCCTCAATCATCGCCCGTTCGGCTTGCTTGCTGGTCAAACGCTCATCGACATAGACGACAGGAATATTAAGTTTTCCGGAAAGTTTAATGGTAAATTCCCTGACCTTTTTCGTGGTGGAACTTTCAGTACCGTCCATATTCAAGGGAAGCCCCACGATCACCTGGGTGACTTCGTATTGATTCACTAATTCGCCGATAGCGATCATGTCCTTCTGGGTACCGGAGGCTTTCAACACAGTCAAGGGCTGGGCCGTCAATCCAAGAGGGTCTGACAGAGCCACACCGATCCGCACATGGCCTAAATCGAGAGCCAGCCAACGTTTCAATGGATCGCCTTTTCAAGAATCGCCGGAACCTGTTGGAGTGCCTCATCCACTTTGGAAGCGTCCTTGCCGCCGGCCTGGGCCAGGTCGGGTCTGCCGCCTCCGCCTCCGCCGGTGATCTTGGCCACTTCCTTCACAATATCCCCGGCCTTGACCTTACCCGTCAGGTCTTTGGTGACACCCACAATAAAAGCGATCTGGTCGGGCTTGCCGCTGCCAAGCACGATAACCCCGCTTCCCATTTTCGCCTTCAAGGTATCGATCAATTGGCGCATTCCCTCCGCGTCTAATTCATCGGTTCGGGCAACCACAAATGAAATGCCCTTCATTTCTTTTTTGGTTCCCAGCACTTCTTCCACCAGGCTTCCCGCCAGTTTGGACTTCAAGGACGACAATTCCCGGTCCTTTGTTTTCATTTCTTCCAATAGTGAGTGGATCTTAGCCGTCAATTCAGTTTCGGAGCTTTTGAGAAGATGGGAAATTTCCTTAAGTGTTTCTTCTTTTTGTTTCACTTGGGCCAAAGAACCCTCGCCCGTTACCGCCTCGATACGGCGGACCCCGGCGGCTACGGAGGCCTCGCTGATGATTTTAAACAAGCCGATATCGCCGGTGCGGCCCACGTGGGTGCCGCCGCAAAGCTCAATGGAAAAGCCGGGAACGTCAATCACCCGGACCCGGTCGCCATATTTCTCGCTGAAGAAGGCCATGGCGCCCTTCTTTTTGGCCTCGTCAAAGGACATTTCCTGCTTGGTCACATCGATGTTTTCGAGAATCTTCTGGTTCACCATCGCTTCGATAAGACGCAATTGTTCTGGCTTGACGCCTTCGAAATGGGTGAAGTCAAACCTGAGGCGGTCCGGGCCGACATAGCTTCCTGCCTGGCCCACATGGGTTCCTAGGACGTTCCGCAAGGCCGCGTGCAGTAAATGGGTGCCGGTGTGATTACGCATGGTGGAACGGCGTTCGCTCTCCTCGACCGTGGCTTCCACCTTTTGGCCGACGGACAAATGGCCGCTTTTCATAAAAGCCCAATGGCCTACCAGTGTGTCGCTGACCATTTGGGTATCCAAAATGTTGGCCCAGGAAACTTCCGCGGAGTTAAAACCCTGAATCACGCCCTTGTCGCCGACCTGCCCGCCCTTCTCGGCGTAGAAGGGAGTCTGGTTCAAGAGGATAAATCCATATTCCCCCTCGTTCAATTTCTCGACCGGTTCGTGTTTTTTATCTTTCACCCGCACCATCTGAACAACCTGGCCCAGGTCCTTGATTTTTTCATAGCCCTTGAAAACCGTCGCGGGAATCTTGGCCGCCAGTTCCTTGTAAAGGGGGGGCAGCATGGCGTCGCCGCTTCCCTTCCAGGCCGAGCGGGCCTTATCCCGTTGAGCTTCCATAGATGTTTTAAATTCTTCCTCATCAACTGAAAAACCATGGTCTTTTAAAATTTCTTTTGTCAATTCCAAGGGAAAGCCGTAAGTGTCGTACAAAACGAAAGCTTCTTTCCCAGATAATTTCTGGCCGTTGCCTAATGATTTCGGATCAGCAAAGCCTTCTCCTTTTGCGTTTACGACTTCCTTCGTTTTCTCGCTTTTCGCCATAGATTGCATCAATTCGCTCAATCTATGTTCACCCTGTTCTAGGGTTTCGAAGAATCTTTCTTCCTCCGCTTTAACCACATTAACCACATGGGTCTGGCGTTGACTTAATTCCGGATAAATGTCACCCATGAGCTTCACAACAAAATTTATTAATTGATTCATAAACGGTTCTTTGAACCCTAACAATTTTCCATTTCGAATTGCCCGTCTTAAAATGCGACGCAAAACATATCCTCTGCCTTCATTGGATGGCAAGACACCGTCTGTAATTAGGAAAGTCGAAGCGCGAAGGTGATCCGCAATTACATTAAATTTAAATTGGTCTTTTCCTTCTAAACTAACACCACGCGATTTCAGGAGATCATGGGACGCGTTTATAAGAGGTTTCATTAAATCAGTTTGAAAGTTCGAAGGAACCTTCTGCATGACGCTCGCTACCCGCTCCAAGCCCATGCCCGTGTCGATGTTGGGTTTGGGCAGGGGTTTTAAAGAGCCGTCTTCCTGCTTATCGAATTGGGTGAAGACCAGGTTCCAGATTTCAAGCAGCCGGCCTTCCTCGGCGCTTTGCTCGAAATCCTTGACCACACCGCCAGTAGGGTCCAGGTCCACATAAATTTCCGAACAGGGGCCGCAGGGGCCGGTGGGACCCATGGTCCAAAAATTGGAATCCTCACCCAACCGGACAATTCTTTCCGCCGGAAGATTCGCGGTTTTTTTCCACAGCTCAATGGCTTCGTCATCGTCTTTGAAAACCGAAACCCAAAGCCTTTCTTTGTCCAGCTTCAATATTTCGGTCACAAATTCCCAGGCCCACTCAATGGCTTCTTTTTTGAAATAACCGCCGAAGGAAAAATTTCCCAGCATCTCGAAAAAAGTATGGTGCCGGGCGGTATAGCCCACCCGCTCCAGATCGCCCGTGCGGAAGCATTTCTGGCAGGAAGCGGCGTAAGGAACAGTGTTGGGAAAAGGAACCGTTCCCAGAAAGTAGGGTTTGAATTGGTTCATCCCGGCGTTGGACAAAAGGAGGGTCGGGTCATTTTCGGGAACCAGCGAAGACGACGGCACGATTTTATGGTTCTTGGACTTGAAAAAATCCAGGTAAGCTTTTCGAATTTCGCTTCCGGATGTGGGGACGCTCATGGCCTAACCTTTGGGTTAATTTTCCTCGGGAGGAAGGTCGGAATTATAGCTGAAAACCTCCTTCACGGCGAGACGGGCCGCTTCCAAAGAATAGCCCTTCCGGACCAGGAATTCCCAGGCCTTGCGCTGGCGATCCCCCTTCTTTTTCTCATTTTTCCTGAAAAATCTTTGTTTTTGTCGGGCCAGAAACTCTAAGGCATTTTTCTTCTCGGACTCCTCCGAAAAAACAAGCTTCAGGGTCTTTTCAACCATTTCCCGGGGAATTTTCTTTTGGCGCAAAGCCGCCTCAATTTTCCGGGGGCCCCAGTTCCGGTCCTTGCGGTTGCGGATGAAGATTTCGGTAAAGACGCCGTCGTTCAGGAACCTTTTGGCCTTGAGTTTTTCGAGGACTCTATCTTGGAGGTCCGCGGGAAGGCTGCGCTTGCGGAATTTATCCCGCAGTTCCCCCTCGCTGTGGGCCCGGCGGTTGAGCAGCCAAAGGGCGTAGCGGTAAGCCTGGGGCTCGGAGATGAGGGGCTTTGATTTTTTAAACTTCAAAATTATTGGACGGGGGAAACGGTTCCCGTGGCCGGATCATACTGGACCCCGCCCGGAATATGGTCGATGTATTCAGGGACGAGATCCTGCAGGGCGGGAGGATTGGAGCCCTTCATGCTCCGGTATTTCTCCACGGCGGCCCGGACATTCTCCACGTTGGCGCCGGAGGCGACGGCCGCGGCCTTGTCCTCGGCGTTTTTGAGGCCTTGGGTGTAGCCGGTCAGGGTAGCGTCCTTGGGTGTTTCGGGAACTTGGTTCCAAAGGTAATAGCCAACCCCGCCTCCAACCAGAACCACCACGATCAATATGAATTTCCAGCTCATTTTTTCCTCCCCCGGCCTTGAGTGGCTTTTTTTAGCAGATCCATCATTTCAACAACCGCCTGCTTTAATCCTACCATAGAAGCCCGGGCAACGATGTTATGCCCGATATTCAAGTCTTCCATTTCGGGAAGGGCGGCCACCGGCATGACATTTTGGTAAGTGAGTCCATGGCCCGCATTGACCCGGAGGCCTTTTTCTTCCGCTAGTTTCGCGCCGAATACCAGGGCCAGAAATTCTTTTTTCACGCCGCCCTTAAGGCGGAAGGCCCGGCTATAGCGGCCGGTATGGAGTTCGATCAAAACAGCGCCCAGCCTGGCGGACAGTTCAATGGTTTTGGGGTCGGGCTCGATAAAAAGCGAAACCGGGATACCCTTCGACTGGAGGCGGTCGATGGCCCTCTCAAAACGGGCTGGGGAGGATTTGAGCGACAAGCCGCCCTCGGTCGTCAGCTCTTCCCTTTTCTCCGGGACCAGCGTCACCAGGTCGGGCTTGATCCGAAGCGCGATCTTCACCATCTCATCGGTGGCTGCCATTTCCAGATTGAGTTTGGTGGCGACGGTTTGCCGCAGAGCCGCCACGTCCCCATCCTGAATATGGCGCCGGTCTTCCCGTAAGTGAACCGTGATGCCCGCGGCCCCGGCTTGTTCCACCAGCCTGGCGGCCTCCAGAGGGCTTGGCTCTTCTTCCCCGCGGACCTGTCTCAAGGTGGCGATATGGTCGATATTGACGCAAAGGGATGCCAAGGATTATCTCCGGGTCTTTTTCTTTTTGATGAGATCATCGGGAACGGCGAGAGGGACCAGGTGCAGGGTGATATCGGATAAATTCGCCGTCACTCCCTCGGGCAGGGGTTGAACCTTGGGATGAACAACCAAAACTTTCTGACCTTCCACATAACTCTTCAAGCTGACCGTCGCCTTGAGGTCATCCGGATCCACGTCGAGGATGCTTTCTTTGCGGCCCGTGAGGACCACCGGAATGGAAGTTTTAACGTTGGAGTCCAATGTCATTCCCGCGGGCATATCCCCCAGTTCCAGATGGAGGGTTAATTTTCTTTCCAATACCTGACGGGATCCAACATAGGCCCAGAGAATAAAGGCCAGAAAGAGGGCCAGAACCTTAAACCCCAAATTATCCAAAAGCAAACGTTTCATTTTTAATCCACCTTCGTTCCGTAAAGAGTCAGCATCTCCTCCAAGGTATCCCCGTCAATTTCTGGCGTGATCTTCCCCGCCATGGCGAAAGAGATCGTGTGATTTTCTTCCGATACTACTATGGCCAAAGCGTCGGTTTCTTCCGTGATCCCCACCGCCGCGCGGTGGCGGGTGCCGTAGGATTTGCTCAAGTGGGGGTTTTGGCTCAAGGGCAGGATGCATCCCGCCGACGCGATTTTGCCGGCCCGGATAATCACCGCCCCATCGTGCAGGGGGGAATGGGGAACGAAAAGGGTAACCAACAGCTCGGACGTTGTTTCGGCTTCTATTTTGGTGCCTGACTCAAAAACACTTTGAAGGCTGTCGTCCCTTTCGATCACGACGAGCGCTCCCTGGCGCTTCTTCACCAATTCCCTCACCGCGGAAGTAATTTCCTTAAAAAGAATCGCCTCGCCCTGGAACACCCCGCCCCAGAGCCCGCCCCGGCCGATCTGGGTGATGATGCGGCGCAGGTCCGGCTGGAAAACCACCACGAAAGCGATCAGTAGAAAAGGCCCCACGTTGCTCAGAAGCCAATCCAGGGTCAGCAAATGAAATTGGCTGGCGGTCACCATGGCGAGGAACAAAACCGCAAAACCAACGACGATGCGGGTGGCGCGGACTTCCCGAATAAGGAGCAGCAGCTGGTAAATCAGGTAGGAAACCACCAGGATGTCCAAAAGATCCTGAATCCGGAAATTATAAATAAGGGTCAGAAGATTATTCATGGCTTTGTCAAACCCCGGTTGTACCGAATGGCGTCAGCTATTTTTACCACACGAACCGCGGCTTTTACATCATGAACTCGGACAAAATCCGCGCCTTGAAGGATGGCGGCCGTGAGGGCCGCTCCCGTGGCTTCCACCCGCTCCTCGGGAGGCGCTCCTCCCAGCAAAAATCCCAGGGTGGATTTTCGGGAAGGCCCGATCATGACAGGTAGTCCGAAAATTTTGAACTCCGAGAGCCGGCGGAGGATTTCGATATTTTGCGCCGGCGTCTTTCCAAACCCGAAACCTGGGTCTATTAAAAGGCGGTCCCGGGAAATACCCAGAGCTAAAGCGTTTTGGATTCTTTCTTGGAAAAAAGCCGTTAAGTCTTGGAGGAGGTTCCGATAGCCGGTGTTTTTTTGCATGGTCTGGGGCTTACCCCTCATGTGCATCACCACCAGGGGAACGTTAAGACGCGCGATGGTTTTTCCCATCCCCGGGTCCAGCTGGAGGGCCCCGATGTCATTGACCATTTGGGCCCCTTCTCCCACCGCGGCGGCGGCCACCTCGGATTTATAGGTGTCCACGGAAAGGGGTATCCGAAGGGCTTTGGCGCAGGCCTTGATCACCGGAAGAATACGCTTTTTTTCTTCCGACGCTGAAACGGGCTTCGCCCCGGGCCTGGTGGATTCCCCTCCCACATCCACCCAGTCGGCGCCCTCTTCTTGCATCTGGAGGGCCCTTTCGAGGGCGATTTCAGGGGCGATATAACGGCCGGCGTCGGAAAAAGAATCGGGGGTGACGTTCAGGATTCCCATCACCTGGGTTTTATTTTTCCATCGAAAGTGGCGGCCGCCTCGGCCCCTTAAATGAAAGGATTGGCTGGAAAGGGTCAAAGGAGAAAAAAACGGCTTGCTGGAATGGGTCCGGAAAGAAGCCCGCTTCTTTCGCGGCATAGCGGGCCTACTTTCCAATCAGCTGCAGGGCTTCGTTGCGGGTGACGACGCTCTTTTGGAAAACTCCCCGAACCGCTGAGGTGGTCATGCGGGAACCGGGTTTCTTCACGCCCCTCATCGTCATGCAAAGATGCTCTGCCTCAACGATCACCAGCACGCCGTGAGGTTTTAAGACCTTCATCAAGGTATCCGCCACTTGGGTGGTGATGCGTTCCTGAAGCTGGGGGGAGCGGGAAACCATTTCGACAACCCGGGCCAGTTTGGAAAGCCCGGCCAGCCGGTCCTTCCGCGGAATATAAGCCACGTGGGCCTTGCCGTAAAAAGGAAGCAGATGATGCTCGCACATGGAATAAAAAGGAATGTCCTTGAGGATGACCATCTCTTCGTGGCCCTCGGTTTCAAAAACCGTGATGGCTTCCCGTGGGTTTTTCCCAATGCCGGAAAAAACCTCCTCATACATCCGAGCGACCCTTTTGGGCGTGTCCTTGAGACCCTCGCGTTTGGGATTATCCCCAATGGCCGCTAGTATCTCTCGAACAGCCTTTTCGATGCGGGCTTTATCCAACCTGTCCCCCGGGCTTCATGGCCTGGGAGGGGGCGGTCTGGGGCTTCAACGTGACCTTGGGGGTTGATTCCGCCGGAGCCGGGGCGGACGGACTCGAAGGCGTCGGGGGATACTTGGCGGTGGGTTTGGGGCCCATCTTTTTTCCCGCCAAAATATTGTCCACATCTTCGCCGTCCAATACTTCCCTTTCCAATAGGGCTTCGGCCATTATTTTCAGGTACTTCTTGTTTTTCCTGAGAATCTCCACGGCTTTCCGGTGGCAATCCTCCACTATTTTTTTGACTTCCGCGTCGATCATCTTGGCCGTCTGCTCGGAATAATTTTTTTCCTTCATCATGTCGCGGCCGATGAAGACCATTTCATCTTTCCGGCCCAAGGTAATGGAGCCCATCTTGGTGCTCATCCCGTACTCGCAAACCATGGCCCGGGCGATATCGGTGGCCCGGTTCAAATCATCCCCAGCGCCGGTCGTGACGTCGCCGAAGGTTATTTCCTCGGCGGACCTTCCGCCTAAAAGCGAGGTGATGCGGTTGATGAGTTCGGTCTTGGAAGCGAGGAATTTTTCCTCGTTGGGAAGATACCAAGTGGCGCCGAGGGCCGCGTGGCCTCGGGGAATAATGGAAACTTTATGGACCGAGTGGGACTTGTCGACCATCTTTCCGACGATCGTATGGCCCGATTCGTGGTAAGCCACAATTTTCTTTTCTTCTTCCGAGATAACCCGGGTCCGTCTTTCCGGTCCCGCCATGACCCGGTCAATAGCTTCTTCCAATTCTTCCAGATCCACCGACTTTTTATTCCGGCGCGCCGCTAAAAGGGCCGCCTCGTTGATCAGGTTGGCCAAATCGGCGCCCGAAAAGCCGGGAGTCCGGCGGGCGATAACGGATAAGTCTACACCCTCGGTTAATTTGATGACTTTGGCGTGCACCTTCAATATCGCCTCCCGGCCTCCCAAGTCCGGACGGTCCACCACGATCTGACGGTCAAAACGTCCCGGGCGCATCAGGGCCGGATCCAAAACATCCATGCGGTTGGTGGCCGCGATTAAAATAACGCCCGTGTTGGTGTTAAAACCGTCCATCTCCACCAGCATGGCGTTCAGGGTTTGCTCCCGCTCATCGTGCCCTCCGCCGAGTCCCGCGCCCCTCTGACGGCCCACGGCATCGATCTCATCGATGAAAATAATGCAGGGCGCGTGCTTCTTACCCTGCTCAAACAGGTCGCGGACCCGGGCCGCGCCGACTCCCACGAACATTTCCACGAAATCCGATCCCGAGATGGAGAAAAAGGGTACGCCGGCCTCTCCCGCGACGGCTTTCGCCAATAGGGTCTTGCCTGTCCCCGGGGGGCCCAAAAGAATTACGCCCTTCGGGATCTTACCGCCCAACATTTGGTATTTTTTAGGGTCTTTAAGAAAATCCACCACTTCCACCAATTCGGTCTTGGCCTCTTCCACACCCGCCACATCGGCGAAAGTGATTTTTTGCTGGCCCGAGGTCATCAGCCTCGCCCGGCTTTTCCCGAAAGCCATGGCTCCGCCGCTGCCGGATTGGGCTTGCCGCATCATGTAAATGAACCAAGCGAAGATCAAGACGATGGGGCCCAATTGAATCAGCAAGGCCCAAATAAAATTATTTTTGGGGGGTTCGACCGAGACCTTGACGTTCTTGTCCAAAAGAGATTTCAATAAATTTTGGTTGGGATCGTCCGGCATGACGACCTTGAACTCGGTTTTGTCGTTCGCGGCGCCCATGACCATCCTGTCTTCGGGATGGATCGTCACCGCTTGAGTGTTTCCGGCCTGAACTTCCGCCACGAATTTGGAATAGTCCCAGTCCGTTTGGGTTTTGGTACTTTTAGAGCTTTGGATGACATACATGACCAATACGAAAAACAAAAGCCATCCAGCGGCGTATTTAAAGAATTGGTTCAAAGGGGGTCTCCTCACGGCGAAATAACGTCCGGGCTAGTGGTTCAAGCTAGGAACAATCCTTCCAAGAAGCAAGGAACCGTATCATAGCCGAGCCTCTTTTGGATTTGCAAGCAAGTGGAGCTAAGTGGCTCTAACGGACTGAAAAAACCAGGCGATGGCATTGCGAACTTAAGATCCTAGGGTGTTTTTCGGCCTTTCCAGCGTAAAAAGGCCCGCCCCAAGGTTCGGCCGCCCGTGAGTCCAAAACCCAAATCTTTGGGTCCCGGTTCCAAGCCCTTCCACAAACGAATCACTTCCTCGATCCTCTCAAAGGAAAGACCCCGAGCCTGGGGGTTTAGTCTATCCGCGATGCGGCGAATCCATCTTCTTTGCAGGGCTATCGGCGCCTTCGCGAAAACGGACGCCTGGCAGGCATAGTCCCCTTTCCCCCAGCGGCCGTTCATTTTTTTTTCCAATGGGGCCAATTGCCCCTCCATGAAGATATCCTCGGCCGCGGTAATTTCACCCACCCGGGCCAGCACTTCAGTGAATTTGGGGTTCCATCGGGAGAGAAAAGGCAAAATTTTATTGCGGATCTGGTTTCGGCGGTATTTATTTTCTTGGTTGGACTTGTCCTCGCGCCATTGAATATTTTTTGACGTTAAAAAAGATTGGATCCGGCCTTTGGAAAATCCCAAAAGCGGCCGCCAAATTTTCAAAGGCGGAAACTTGGGATCAAAAGAAACGCTTTGAACCGGACGCAATCCGGAAAGACCCCGAGGGCCCGCGCCTCTCAAGAGGCGGTCCAAAACGGTTTCGGCTTGATCTTCCAAATGATGGGCCACCGCCGCGCCCCAAGCCTTTTGTTCCCGGACCAGTTTCTGAAAAAAGGAATACCGGATATGGCGGGCCCAATCTTGAGCCGAACGCTTTTCCCGCAGGACCCTGGATTTAAACCCGCGGACTCTTAGCTTTTTAAAAGGAAGGTTAAGATCCCGGCAGATCCGCCGGACCTTTTCCTCATCCCGATTCGAGGCCCCACCCCTTAAACCGTAATTGACATGGGCGACCACCAGCCGCCCTTGAGCCTCCGGCAGCCGGTCTAAAAGAATAAAAAGAAGCCCAAGAGAATCCGAACCTCCGGAAACCCCGACGATTAGTTTTTCTTTTTTGGATAAAGGAACTGAGGGAATCGTCCATTCGTTCGTCATAACGGACTTTCTGAAAACCAGAATAAAAAATGGTGGCGGGGGGCGGACTCGAACCGCCGACACTTCGGGTATGAGCCGAATGCTCTAACCAGCTGAGCTACCCCGCCATCCGGTGGGTAGATAAAACCTGTTTTGGCTCCAAAGGACCACCTAGCCTTTGAAACATGAAGGAAAACAGGAGCTAACCCCATTCCCAGGGGAAAAATCCAACAAGGGACGGGCAGTGAATATGCCAATCTTCAAGATGCTTGTCAATTGTCTTAAAGAGGGCTTACTTGTTCTTTTCTTTACGCTCTAAATAGGATTTCTTGAGTTCCTGAGCGATGGCGGGGTTTTTCATTAATATTTTATCGAAATCGTATCTTTGCAAAATAAAAAGCTCGGTTATTTCCTCTGCCACGACCGTGGCGTTGCGCGGTTCATTGGAGATCAAAGCCATTTCACCGAAAAAATCATCGGCGCTGAGCGAAGCTACCTGTTTTTTGCTGAAGCTTTTCTTGACCCAAACCGAGACCTTCCCCGAGGCGATGAGGTAAAAAGCGTCGCCCGGATCCCCCTGCTTGATGATTTCATAGCCCTTCTGAACGCGGATCATCCGCAAATGGCCGATCAATTCGTCCAATTCATTCAATTTCAAGGATTGGAAGAAATAGGTGCTTTGAAGAACATGCCGGAGACGACTAAATACGGAAGCGGTGTCGGTCATTCTTTTCTCCGATGGGAAATCCTCAGCGACGGCCTCAGTATATAACCAAAGGCCTCAGCTTCAAAGGAAGAAACCGGAAACCGTCCGAGGGGGTCCAAAAACCACCGGCTTTGGGGATCATTTTTTGAGCAGCTTATCCCTGATTCAACCGCCAAAGGTGAAACCTTTTTTCCTGAGGTTTCCCACCACCGCTTGAACGGACCGGCTCCGGTTCATGACATAAAAATGAATTCCCGGGGCTCCCGCGCGCAAAAGTTCTTCACATTGCCGGGAGGCGTACTCAATGCCCGCGAGGGCGACTTTTTCCTTATCCTCTTTTATCGGATCCACCAAACTCTTCAAGGCCGCTGGTATTTTCCCTCCAGAAAGACTTCCAATCTTTTCCAACTGGGCGTAGTCGGTCAAGAGCCAGATCCCCGGCTGAACCGGGACGGAGACATTTAATTTTCGAAGACGCTCAACAAATTGAAAATAATCCTGATTGTCGAAAAAAAGCTGGGTGACGATAAATTGACCGCCCGCCTCGACCTTTCGTTTTAGATTCAGCAGGTCTTCTTCCCTGTTTTTAGCCTCGATATGCCCTTCCGGATATCCGGCCACCCCGATACAAAAATCATAATTCTCCGAACGGATAAACCGAACCAGTTCATTGGCGAAACGGAAGCCATCCGGGGCCGGAACAAACGAGGTTTGTCCTTTTGGCGGATCGCCCCTTAAGGCGAGAAGATTTTCGATTCCCGCGGACTTCAATTGGTCGAGAAGGATTTTAATCTCGGCCCGGGAATGGCCCACGCAGGTAAAGTGCATCAGCGGCAGGACTCCCGTTTCCTTGAGACGGACGGCGATGCCGTAGGTAGTGTCCCGGCTGGAGCCCCCCGCTCCGTAGGTAATGGAAATATAATCCGGGCCCATCGCCTTCAGCTGTTCGATCGTTTTAAAAAGTTCTTCCAAATCCCCGTCCCGTTTGGGCGGAAAGAGTTCGAAGGACAAGACCCTTTTCTTTCGATTAAAAATGTCGAGAATTTTCATTCGGCTGCTTTCAATGAAATAGGACGTTCTTCCGGAAACATAAAATCAGCACCACAACATATATCAGACAGGAAAAAATGGAAACCCATTTTCCCAGGACAAAAGCAAACGGCCTGTATTCCAAAATAAAATGATGCTTCCCCGCGGACAAGGGAATGGCCCTTAAAAAATAATCCGCCGGAAGCACCTGGTAGCTGCTCTGGGCGCTTCCCGGCAGGGCTTCCCCCTTCCAACCCGCGCTGTAATTGTCCGTCACCAGCAAGAGTGAAGCCTGCGGGGTATCCGCTTCAATCTCGACCCTATCGGTCGTGAGGTCTTTCCACTTCACCACTCCAGCGGTTTTTGCGCCGCCCGGCAAGGGATCGGGGTTCTGTTCCAAAAATACTTTTTGGGCAGGATCGAAACCAGGGGCAAAAAGAGCCGGTAATACGCGGGCGCTGTCAGGCATGACTTCCCAATGATTCACCAGCAGCATTCGGGGCAAGGGATTCAACGGCAGGGGATAAAACCGCGCCGGACCTTGATCCATCCAAACCCTGTATTTCAACCTCATCATGGCGAAGACCGGATGGAACCTTTGATAGATCGGAAGAACTGAAAACAACTGGTTTTCGGATAGGCCTTGGCTGTAGCAGACAAACCGCCCATAGCGCCCTAAAACCATAGGCTCATCCTCCCAAAGGTCCAACCCGCCCGTTACCAGCGAAGCGCTTCCGGTGCCATAAACCCGGTACTCCCCCGGATTTTTCTGATAGAAGTTTCGTATTTGATCGTATTTTTTTTCCAGGGTGGACAATTCAAAAGTAGGCCTGTTCTGTCTGGCAAAAAGGAAGAGCTCCAGAATAACCAATCCCACGACTGAATAAACCGCGACTGGAGTTAATTTTCTAAAGGAAAACAGGGCTGTTAAAAAAAGACAAGAACAACCGCCAATGAACAGACTCATGGCCGAGTCGAGACCCGCCTCCTTTAAATATTGTTCTTGCGCCGGTAAGTCCATGGCCGAGAAAGAACTCTTCAGCCATCCAATGGACGAAAACCATTGTCCCCAGCCCCCCTTCAAACCCTGGTCGATGGAATTGAGAATCCACAGCTCACCGCCAAAGAACATCAATCCCATGATCCCCGTCATCATCACTGGACCTCTCGGAAATTTTTTATTTTTAATTAAAGTGTCCAGCCCGATACCGCATAGCATCGCCAAAAATAAGCTGATTAAAAAATCAAATTTGCAAATGCCCCGCATTCCTTTAAACAAGGGCGCGTAGTGATAGAGCAGGGGGTAGAGGGGAGTCGATGATCCCAGGGAAAGCACCAAAGCGATAGCCGCGGTTGTTAGGGCCCATTTACGGACACCGGGTTTTCCAAAAAACGCGCCGGTCAAGACCAGAAAAAAGGCGCCGCTTCCGATAAAAAGGGATACTTCCCACAAAAACCATTGACTCCAATAGTGAGCGGTGCTGAGGTTCCCAAAAAAACCGGGCAAAACCAGAGTAAGGATATTTTGCGGCGGAAAGGAAAAGGAACTGGCTTTTTTAAATTCCAAAGGAATATTCCGCGCGCACTCCAGAAACGCCTCCGCCCCCGTCCACAATTGAACCGCCGTAACGAGCGAAGCCCCGGCGTAGATGGCCCCCGCGGTTCCTAACACCCTCCATTTCGCCTGATTCCCCTTTAAGTTTAAGAGAAGGTAAATTCCAGCGATGATGGCGGTGAAATAAACATATTGGGGATGACCCGCCAATATTTGCATCGCGACAGCGAAAATCCCCAGAAGGACCCAACGGAGTGAGGGTTTATCCAGGAGACCGTCCAGCGACAGAAAGATAAGCGGCGCCCAGACCATCGCGCATAGGTTGGGCAAATGCCCCGCGAACAAGTGGAGATAAAAGGCCCCGCCCCACATGAAGACCACTCCCGCGGTAAAACAAGACAGGGGCCGAATCCCTCGATGGAAAGCCCAAAGAAAAGTGAAAAGACCGGCTAAAAAGACATGGAGAATGAGCCCAGCGTTAAGGGCTGCTCCCAAAGGCAAAACGAGAAAAATCCAGTTGAAAGGATATAAAAGGGCCGATTCAAAGTTGCCCAAAAAAGGCGTCCCGCAAAGATAATGGGGGTTCCATAAAATAAGGTGGCCCTGCCGCAACTGATCAAACCCAAACTGGCGCCAGGCGGCAAAATGGAGGAACAGATCCGCCTGGGAGCTGGAAAGAACCTGGCCCCTTGAATCAAAAAGAATGTCAGAAAATAAAAGAAGGTTTAAAAAAAGCAGTCCCAGGATTCCATAAAAAAAAGGGCGTTGGGAGGTTCCGGCTCGCGGCATGGACATAGGGCCATGGAAACAAAGGAAGTCTTAAGCGTCAATAGGTTTTAAGTTAAAGGTTGAAAAAGACTGGTTTGTGGCCGGGCTTTTCCAATAAAATACCCCACCTTACAGGGAGACCCACTTGCCCCCATCTGACCGAATTGTCCTGACCGGACTCAAAATATCCTGCATCATTGGAATTTTCGATTGGGAAAGAAAAAAAAAGCAGCCGGTGGTCATCGACTTGAAGTTTCCCTCGGATATTCGGAGGGCGGCCCGCAGGGACCAAATCGAGGACGCGGTCGATTATAAAAAAATCGCCAAACTGACCATTGCTTACGTGGAAAAAAGCCGGTTTCAACTGATTGAAACCCTGGCCGATAGTCTGGCGGATCTTTTGTTGTCCCGTTTCCATCTCTCGGAAATATTTATCCGCGTCTCTAAACCCGAAGCGGTGCGTGGTTCCCAAAACGTCGGCGTTGAGATCACCCGGCGCAATACCGAATCCCCGCAGGATTTGGTTTACTTCAGTTTGGGCTCCAATTTAGAACCATCGGTTCATTTAAAAAACGCCCTATTGGAAATGGATCAGAAATTCGGCCTCGCCGCCCGTTCCAGGGTCTACGAAACATCGCCCGTAGGCGGCAAAAAAAACCAGCCCTTTTTCTGGAATCTGGTGGTGGCGGTTAAAACCGAGGAAAAACCCCCGGCCATCCGTAAGTGGATCGAAGGCTTAGAAAAAAAAGAAGGCAGGGTTCGAACGAAGAACCGCTACCATTCTCGAACTTTGGACGTGGATTTAATCCTCTGGAAAAACCGGACATTCCACGGCCGAAATTTCTCTCTTCCCCATCCGGATATAGGCACCAAGGCTTTTGTTCTTTTTCCACTCTTGGAAATCGCCCCGACCCTTCAAATAGCCGGCGCTCCTAAATCGTTAATGGAAATGGCCCAGGCCTTCCACGATCCTTCACAGCTCATCCGCCAAATGCCCTTCGAAACGCTCTCGTTGACCGGCCTAACCTTTCCCAACCCGTCAAGCGAATCTGCCTCCGTCCACTTTTAATACTTGGCCGGTGATAAAAGATTGGGTCGCCAAGAAATAAACAGCTTCCGCGATATCCTCCGGCGTCCCCTGGCGTTTCAACGCGCTTCGATTTAATAATTCGTTTTGCTGTTTTTGGCTGTAACTTTTCGGAATAAAAATCGCTCCGGGTGAGACCGCGTTCACCCGGACTTTGGGTCCCAATTCCCTCGCCAAAATGCGAGTCAGGGTGATGAGTCCCGATTTGGAGACACAGTAAGCCGAATAGTCCTTCAAAATGGGATTTTCACCGTAAATATCCGTTATATTCACAATGCTCCCGGACGTTTTTTTTAACAACGGAAAAGCCGCTTGGCTCAAAAAATAAGGCGAAAATAAATTCACGTTGAACAAATCCAGCCATGGCGCGAGCTGACGGCTTGTAAAGGGAGTGGGATAAAAAAGGGACGCGTTATTGACCAAAAGATCCAATCGTTTGAATTTTTTTTCCGCGCCGGTTATTAACGAAGATACTTGTTTGACTTTTCGCAGATCCGCTTTCACCAACCAGACCTCGGCCCCTAACGAAAACAACTCCCGAGCCAGCTCCCGGGCTTTCCCTTGGGAAGTCTGGTAATGGAGAACCAGATCGAACCCTTCTTGGGCGAATTTGCGGCAGACCGCCCGTCCCAAAAAACTGGCGCCGCCCGTGATCAAAACAACCGGCTTCATCGTTCCCTTTGATCTTTTTATCAATTTTTCCGCCTAATCTTTTAATTTTTGTTCGGCTAAAACCTTTGAAAGCGCGGGAAGAAATTTCCAGTACCAGGATGTTATTTGAACGGATTTCACTTCGGGAAAGAGTTCCAAGAAGAATTTCTGCGCCCCCTCCCAGAGGGCCGTGCCGGGCCCGTTTTCTTTAAGGTTGTTTTGAAATTCCCGTATTAACGACGCTGGTTTTACCTGCAGCAGATCATTCAGGGTCTCTTCGCGGAGTTCCTCGTGTAAAACCAAAAGATAGAGGATTAACACGAGGCATTGGGAAGCGCGGTACTGCTCATCCAGCTTGGCTTTTTTACCGACCCTCAATTGCAGCCCGTTCGTCAGGATAAAGCGGCCTGTTTGCGGGATCCGCACCGAATAGCTCTCGCCCATGTATTTTAATTCCACGACATGGGGATCTTCCAATAAAAGTTTAACCCAGGGATCGGGAATCGCCGAAAGCCCCTCCAAATAGGGATTTTTTCTTGAGGCCTTTTCCGGACACCTGACCTCCAGAAAGCCAAGATCCTCCCGATGGTAAAGAGGAACGGATCTTTCATGGCGGGAATCCGAAACTAATTTCCGTTGAAAGCCCTGGGATAGCAACTGTTCGTGAAACGTTTTAAAAGGCTTGCCGCCCTTCTCCATGGCGATCACCGTTTCTTTGACTAAAAGGCTGGGCGTGGGTTTTTCAAGGATGGAAAAGTAATAGAGCTCCGCCGCCTTCCCTCCCAACAAGACGGAATTCGGCAGAAAACTTTTAATCCACGGAAGCCATGGCGCGATGGAAGCGACTAGACGCATTGAATCAACCCTTCACTTGGAAGCCTTTTTTTAAAAGGATCTCGCGGATTCGAGGCCGAAAATCACCCTGTAACTCAACCTGGCGGTTTTTCAAGGTGCCGCCCGTTCCGCAAGACTTTTTAAGTTCCCTGGCTAAGGTTTCAAGGGCGGCATCGTCGTGAGTGAAACCCTCAAGAACAGTGACAGTTTTACCGCCTCGGCCCTTTTTTTCAATACGAAGATAAATGGTTTCCAAAGTCTGTCCCGATAAAATAAAAAAGCCGTCCTCTTTCGAGGACGACTTTGAAATGTTGGTTGCGGGGGCTGGATTTGAACCAGCGACCTTTGGGTTATGAGCCCAACGAGCTACCAGGCTGCTCCACCCCGCGTCTTTTTGGCGTTTTTAAAACGCCTAAACCCTTTGAAGAAAGTCGTCGTGAAAATGGTGCCGAGACCCGGAATCGAACCGGGACGGGCTTTAGGCCCGAGGGATTTTAAGTCCCTTGCGTCTGCCAGTTCCGCCATCTCGGCGTAAAAAATCCCGACAACCGGCCTGCAACGAACAATAACTAATACTTAAAAATCCTAAAAAACATTATTTTCAACCAGCTGAAAATCATGCTTCCATTGGATGACTTTAAGGGAGGGCTAGAATAACGAGAGGGTGAAAGGAAGTCAACAGCGATGCCGACCGGTTCGCCTAGCGATCCGGATCTTTTGAAAATTTGTAAACAACCTCTCCGGGCTTTACGAGGTTTAATTCCTCCCGGGCCCGCTTTTCGATGGTAGAGGTATTCTTTTCGTAGGTTTGATACTCGGCTTGATACCGGTTAATTTCAGATTTTAGCTGTGAAATCTGCTCACCCACCATTTGCTTTTCCTGGTGAAGCTTATAAAGATTCCATAAGCCGCGGTTCCCGCTCAGGACAAGATAACCCACCACTAGGCCTATGACGACATTTCCCCATTTTCGCTGTGAAGTCATCGATTCTCCCAAGGCCTTAAAAATTCTCGCCAGCCTCTTCGGCGCTCGCCTTCCAAAACCTCTAAGAAAGGTTCCAGTGGTTGATCACCATAGGTTATTTTATACCTTAAATAATGCTTTTCAAGAACAACGCATTGGAAGGAAAAGAAAAACACCAACCCGATGAAATACCAAAAAAACGGGGCAATATTGAAGAGTAAAAAACAAGCCGATAAAAATATTAACCCCGCCAATGAAATCAAGCCGTTTCCTAAAACCAACAGGCAGGATCGGTAGATAATTCTCGAAAAGGGCGGATTTTGAAAAAATAAAATAGGCCATTGAAGAAGGGAGGCGGAAACTAAAAACGCTAAAATCCATAGAATAAACCCCGCCATCAATAGGTCTAAAAACCGATGAGCGCTTTGGAGGTGAAAGTAAAAACGGATATTGATCAGGGCCAACCCGATGGAAGAACCTGACAAAGCCGAAACACCCATGGCTTTCCAAAAATATTTCCGGATGCCTCCCCATAACTCTTTTAGGGATGACCGGCCCTCATTGAATAATTTAAAAACAAGAAAAGCCCAACCGAGCGAGACCGCGCATTCTAAAAGGTAAACAGCGTAGATCCCTCCGAAATTAATTTTTCCATCGGAACCCAGCATGTCGAAATGGAGGGCAGCCCATCCGACTCCAAAACAGGTTAAAAACCAAGCTAAATTTATAAGAAGAAGAAAAGCAAGATGGTCGTAAAACCGCCAAAACCAAGAGCGAAATATATCCCATAAACCAACATATTCGGCGGTGGATTTTTCGGTGGACGGGTTCAACGAAGGGTTTTGAAGATTCAATGAATTATGTTAATTCTTTTTCAAACTTTGGTATGGCTTTTTTGAGTTCCAAACGCCCGCGGCCTAAATTACCGTCTAAATTCATGGCCAGCGTCACAAAATAATTTTGCCCGACCATCATCATAATCATGGTGGCTTTATCGGTTGTGATCAATATTTCCGAAGTGTTCCCCAACCCAAAACTGGACGAGGCCCTCATCGCGTTTTTGATGATACTGGAATATTCAGCCCCAACGGCGTTAATATCAAATGAGGTGTTGTGCGATATCTGGTCAATGACAATGCCGTCCATGCCCACCAATCCGGCGCCAATCGCCCCCTCGACATTCGCTAATGTCTCTTCAAGAATCTTTTTAAAATCCATTTAAGTCATTCCCGGTTAAATTCATTTGTTTCAGAACTGCGAGGCCATTAATATTAAGATTTTTTCACATTGAAAACTATACTATTTTATCTATTTTTTTGATCACAGACTCAAGGGACAGCCGCAAAAGACCAAGATTTATTTTGCTGTTAGCCAAAACAATCAGGACAAAATTAACAAAGGAAACCAATAAAATGTGACCAGCGTCGGCGGTCACCAAAACCTGTTGTAGTTTTCCTTGATTTAACTGGGCCACTGACCGATGGGTCGATTGAAAAATGGCCAAACTTTGCTTTCCCAAGTCAGCATTATTGCCGGTTTCACCCATAGAAACAATGGTAATCCCGTCATTGCCGATTAAAAAACAACCCATTATACCGCTTACCGCTCCGAGTTCAGCCAAAATGCCTTTTAATAACTCGACTTGTTTAGAGTCAAACTTGCTTTTAGTTTCAACTTTATCCGTTGGAACCGGCTCGGGAGTTTTAACTTTTTCTGCTTTTGGAACGATTGGCT
Organism: uncultured bacterium; assembly: GCA_964531065.1. GTDB lineage: Bacteria > Oederibacteriota > Muellerivitia > Muellerivitales > Muellerivitaceae > PALSA-1180. The sequence goes on along the minus strand of CAZHFP010000005.1, from coordinate 14,206 downwards.
CAATTTTTCTTTCTTCCACAACGACATCGTCTTTTCCTCCTCGGCGCATCACCTGAAGGATATCTTCGTTCGTGAACTTCGAATCATCTTCTTTAGTACTTTTTTGAGCCGCTTTTTTGTCCGTTTTCACCTCATCGGCAAGCATGTCCTCTTTCAAATCCGGAGGCTTCGTAAAGTCATTTTTCTTGATCTTGGACGCGTGAAGATCCACCGAAGAATTTTTTTGCTGACGGTCAACAACTTCGGCCAGTTTTTGCCGCAACATTAAATTTTGGGGGTCATCTCCGAGCAACTCCTGAAAGACCTCGATGGCTTTATCAAAATGCCCTTGCTTCAGATAAAGATCCGCGATGGTTAAAGAAGCTGTGCTTTCTTTTATGTTGGTTTTTTTTTCATTCGCGGAATTGTCTTTGGGAATCGGGACCGGCTTTTGGTCTCCCGCTGCTTTTTCGATGGCTTGTTTTAATGAGGTTTGGGTTTCTTCATCATCGGGATTCAACGTCAAAATCTTTTGGTATTCCTCAATGGCGGCCTGGTAATCATTTTTAACCATAAAAATGGATCCCAGAAGCGAATGGGCCATCAAATTTTCCGAGTCGACCTCTAAGACTTTTTTGAATTCTGAAACAGCTTCGTCGGTTTTACCCTTCTCTTGAAAAATCCGGCCCAAAACCACCCGAGCGCTGGTGTAGCTGGGATGTTTTTCTAAACCTTTTTTACAAATGTCTAAGGCTTCTTCAATATTTCCTTGCTTACGATGGGCGTCGGCCAAAGGGGCAAAAACCAGGGAATCAGGATTTTCATCCAGTTTTTTTTTAAGCTCATTTATTTCGGACGTAAAAGTATCCTTCGCCATAGGCTTAATTGAGCTCTCTTGCTTCAGCTTGGAGTTGATTTAAAGCCGAAAAAATGACCGGTTGAGGAATATTTTTTTGAATGGTAACAAGACCTATTTTCCTTGTCAATACAAATTGGATTTGGCCGTTTCTGGCCTTTTTATCCAAAAACATTTTCGCGTAAACTTTTTTCAGGTCAAACCGGGGAATGGGCTTAAACAAGCCGGATCTTTTCAACAAATCGACTTGGCGGCGGACAACCTCTTTTGAACATAATCCCATTCTCAGCGAGAGAATCGAAGCAAACCACATTCCATAGGCGACGGCCTCTCCATGGGTCAATACTTCATAATTAAAATAGGATTCTAATGCGTGGCCCAAAGTGTGACCATAGTTCAACCACGCTCTTTTGCCCTTTTCCTTCTCATCCTGGCTGACAATCTCCGATTTGATGGCGCAGGATTTAAGAATAATGGAGTTTAATATTTTACTGTCGCGCCCCAATATCAAGGACAGCCTGTCCTCAATATGATTAAATAATTCCTCGTCTTGAATGACCCCGCATTTGATAATTTCCGCCAGCCCCGTTCTAAACTGCCTTTCACCCAAGGTTTGTAAGACCGAAGGATCGATGAGGACCACTTTGGGCTGGTGAAAGGTCCCCACCAAATTTTTTATCCCCGCGTAATCGATCGCGGTTTTTCCGCCGATGCTCGCGTCCACTTGGGATAATAATGTGGTCGGACATTGGATGAAATTAATTCCGCGCATATAAAGAGAGGAAGCTAAGCCTCCCAAATCACCGACCACTCCCCCACCCAGCGCGATCAGGCAAGAATCTCGACGGAGACCCTGTTGAGCCATTTTTTTCAAAATAAATAACAGGGTTTTTTCATTTTTTTTATCCTCCCCGTCGGGAATCAGGATGGACTGGGACTTGGCGCCAATTTTTCTCAAATTCTCTTGGATGGTCTTTCCATATAAGTTGAAAACCTTAGATACTGAAAGTATCGAATATTTTTTAGCCGTGCTGGCGGCACGAAACCATTTCGCGCTTTTTTCCAGCAGATGTTTTTCAACATGGACAGTGTAACTTTGCGTGCCCAGATTCACCCTTATCTGATTAAGCAATTTTATTTCCTTCTTTTTCCTTTTTTTGATTTCCACGGTACAATTTCATGCCGATGTAAATAACGGCGATGATCATCAAAGTGATGATCATTAAAACCAAAAACAATCCCGGGGCTCCGCTCTCCTCCTTTGAATGCGGGTCAGAGGAGAACTTATAAGCCAGCCACAAAAGCGGCGGAATTCCCAAGGGTAAAAACCAAAAACTTTTCAATAATTTCACCCATTCATTCGTCAAGTTTACTTCAGCGATAACATCGGGCGGATTTTCCTTAAACTTCTTCGACAATTGAATAATTCTAACGATGTCCTGGGCTATTTTTTTCTTTGGTCCTTCAACGTTGGCAACTGGCTCGTATTCCTTCGCCAGTTCGTCCAAACTGCCAAAGGACAGAAATAAATCGACGCGCAATTGGTGTCCCTTCTCCCAATCCCATTTCTTTTGAAGAATTTGCTCCAAAGACCCCCGGGCTTGATCGAAGAAGGACTTTTTATGGGTGGAAACGGCCTCCAGATACAAACAATTCGCTTTGAGCATTTGCACGTCCATATTTTCGGGATCGGCCGAAAGTACCTTGTTGTAAAAATCGATGGCCGATAAATATCGGCCCGCCTGCCGAAATTGATCCGCCTTGGCTAAAGAAGCCTCTCGATCCCCCCGCCCGCAATTTGGGCAAATATCTTGAGACCATTTTTCATTTTTGCATTGAACGCAAATCAAAGGACTGGTCCTTTTTTAAATATTCAACAATTTCCAGCGCGGTTTGCTTAGGGTTCTTGTCGTCCGTATTCACCGTGAGATGGGCTTTGGAGTAATCCGTTTCCCTTTCTATTAAAAGGCCCGTGATTGTTTTTAAAGGATCTGAGGAGGATGCCAAGAGAGGCCTGTGGGATAAATAGGGTTCTATTCTTTTGAAAGCCTTCTCCGGAGAAACCTTCAACCAAACGCACAAACCCAAATTCAATAATTTTTTTCGGTTTTCCGGATTTGACCAAACACCTCCCCCGGTGGAAACAACATAATTCTTTTTCGAAATGAGAGAGTCGACCGCTTCAATTTCCTTTTTTCGAAAATGGTCTTGACCCATCTTTTCAAAAATGTCGGGGATTTTCATCCCGCAATGTTCTTCGATCAGTTGGTCCAAATCCAAAAACTGAAAACCCAAAACATGGGCAAGTTCTTTTCCGGACGTGGTCTTTCCGGCGCCCATAAAGCCGACTAAAATAATATTAAGAGGCGTTCCCATATTGTTTAATAATTTTTCAGATGATTTAAATAAAGCCGGTGCCTTTGCTTAATTTCTTCCAGAAAATCTCCACCCATCTTCTCCATGAATGAATCGGCGACTACCCACGCGCATAAAGCTTCGCCAATGACCGAAGCCGCGGGGAGAGCGCAGGTATCCGATCTTTCGTAAGCCGCTTTGATTTCTTGTTTGTTCTCAATATCAACTGAACGAAGAGCTTTGCGGAGAGTCGCGATGGGTTTTTTGGCGGCCCGTACCACGATGGTTTCTCCATTCGTCATTCCACCTTCGATACCGCCCGCGTGGTTGGTTAAGTGGTAAAAGCCGCGTGTTTTTTTGTAGGCAATCTCATCATGAACTTGGGACCCAAATTTGACGGCGTTTTCAAATCCAGCGCCTATTTCCACACCTTTTATCGCCTGCATGCTTAAAAGGGCCTGGCCCAGTCGGCCGTCTAATTTACGATCCCACTGAACATGACTTCCTAAGCCCGCGGGCACCCCGGTGATCATAACCTCGAAGATTCCCCCCAGCGTATCGCCTTTTTTTTTGGCCCGATCAATTAAACTCACGGCGCTTTTCTCGGCTCCACGGCTTAGCATTCGAACCGGCGATTTATCCGCGGCACTATTTAAATTTTTGACAGACCCGGCTTTTTTGGCGGAGATAACGCTTCCCAATTGCACCACATGACTTTGAACGAGAATATTAAATTGGTTCAAAAATATTTTCGCGACGGCTCCCGCCGCCACCCGCACTGTCGTTTCCCGGGCGCTGGCTCGCTCTAGAATATTTCTTAAATCCCGATGATTGTACTTAAGGCCGCCCGACAGATCCGCGTGTCCGGGACGCGGCCGGCGGAGGGGGTTCCCGGCGGGAAGATTGGAAGGGTCGGGCGACATAATCTTTTCCCAATTATCATAATCCTTGTTTTTAACAAAGAGGGCGATCGGGGATCCCAAGGTGAGGCCTTTGCGGACACCCGACAATATTTCAACTTTATCCGTTTCAATCAGCATCCG
>CAZHFP010000005.1:0-9873 GCA_964531065.1 uncultured bacterium | reverse complement strand
ACGTTATCCGTTTCCGTCGTCACCACGACATTTTCAATCTCGTTTATTTCCGCCGTAACTCCGCTGGCGGTCGCGATTCTGGGACGGGAAATTATTTTCCCCTTGTTTCGAGTTTCCAAAGCTTGGAGCGTAGCGGAAATATTGAGTCCGCTTTTTACAGTTCCAAACGCGATGCTGCCAGCCGAAAGGATCGTGGGACTAAACAAAGAAGCGTTTACCGTGGGGTCGCCTACATCCCTATTGACGTTCCACTGGACGCCCAAATTCAAGTCATTCTCGTTATCCACCTCGACAATCGAAGACTCAATCAATACTTGAGGAAGTTTATGATCCAGTTCTTTGATCAACTCTAACAGCACACCCATATTGCTCGCCGTTTCCCAAATAACCAACGAGGATGAACTGGGTTCCACCTGAATTTTTCCCACCGGGGTTAAATAAACACCCAAAAGGGATGCCAATTTTACGGGATCGGAATAATTGAGTTTCACAATTCTTGTGATTCGGTCGCCGCTCGCCCCCTCGTCCAGCTTAAGATCTCTAATAGTTCTTTTATAATCGTCAACATCCGAGGGGGTTCCATTCAAAACCAAAACATTTCGTGTTGTATCGACCGTTGAAGTTGCCGCGTTGACGGGATTTAAAATGGCCCGGACCAGCGTATCCAACTGAGCCGGCGTCATTCCGCCCGAGGGGCTGATGATTTCCGTCACGTGCGGTAAATTACCTTTGCTGGCCTTCAGAGCAGTCTGAGCGCCAAAGCGAAGCGTATTTCCTTGAACCTCAAAGTCAAATCCGCCGGGCGCCAGAAGGGTCGCCAAAGCGGTTTTTAAAGGTACATCCTTAAACTTTTCATTCACAACTCCCGAAACCGGCCCCGAGGCAAAATCGACGTCAAATCCGGCTTCGCTTGAAAGGGTCTTAACAACTGCGTTCAGATCGGCTCCCTCAATATCAAGGGACACCAATTGATTAATGTTCCCGCGCTTTTCCAATGGTTTTTCAGCCAAAGGAGGCGCGGATAAAGTGATGACGACTTGATTGAGATCCCTATCAATCCCATAGATGGTGCCGGGGAGAAGAGTTAAGATCGCCTCCGAGATGGGAGAAAAAGCCGGTCCAATTTGCCGAAGCTCCAAGAGAAGAAGACCGCCCTTTTTCATCTGAGCGTCATCCCCCTTCACGTTTTTAAATTTATCAGCGATATCAAGTTTTGTATCCAGGAACCTCATGACCAGTTTGGTAGGCCTGGCCAACTTATGAACCGAATATTTTGAAAGTCCATCCGAGGTCAATACGATCTTGATTCCCTTATCAACCGGTTTAATGGAGGCGTCAATTAAACGGGAAAATAAACTTTTCGCCGGAGACTTTTCGTTTTCCGCTGATGATTTTTCCTGCGGCTGAACTTTAGGTTCGCTAGTATCAGCAAGGTCTTTATCGGCCGAACCAAAGGTTAATGAATAACCCGTATCCGTTTTTTCAACCACGGGATCCTGAGACTTGAAAAGATCTAAAACAATCCAAGCCGTTTGACCGGAATGAGTAGAAGAGCGGATCATTTTGACAAACTTTTTGTCGCCATTTATCTTCAAAGGAATTTTTAATTGAGTCTTCGCGAACTTAAGAAGAATCCTATTCCCGGAAAGTTTCCCGACCGTCGGCTCCGCTAAACCTTCGCCATCGATTAAAACCTTCGTCCCATTACTTCCCGAGGCTAGCGAAACCTTTTCGACCACGGCTTTGGAATGGGAAGAAGCGTTTTTAGCCGGGCTTGGCTTTTCCGAGGATGTTTCAGGCATTTCCTTCCGCGGCGCGATCGTTTGAGCCGGGAGGGAGGTTTTATCCACTTCCGCCGGTGTCGGGGTAGCCTTCAAAGGCTGGCTGGAGGCGCCGCCCAAATCAATGTCGATATCTTCGGCGCAAACCAAAGAACCGGTTCCCAAAACTAAAAAAATAAAAATGAAACCCCATCTCATCGGACCCAGACAAAACGATCGCATTTGAAATTCTCCTTTTATTTCCGGGAATAAACTATCTTTTGATCGCCTTGCACCAAAACAACCTCTGTCTCAGAAATATCCCCGACCACTCCATCAATCACCGCTTCTCCGCCGCTAAATAGTTTCCTGTATTTTAGGACATATCGAACCGTCGAATTTCCCCGCCAGGTAAATAAAGCCATGGGTTTCCCTCCCATAAACATCACCCCGTGATAATCGAGATCGGCGATGGTAACTTGCGGCGACCTTTCGACATTATCAAGAGATTTAAATGGATCTCTTCCATGATAGGACGGAACATAAAGTGGTTGAATAGAAAAATTCATAAAAACAGGCTCAGGAACATCCTGTTGCTGCGCCCAACCCCTCGGCGAAACTAAAAAGAGGCAAATAAACGCGAATAAATGTTTTTTATTTAAAAAAATCACTTTGCCTGAATTCCGCTCAAAATCATTTGAGCCGTTAAAGTCACATCCGGATGGACCGGATCAACCATTGCAGTCACCGCCATATCATGAACCGTTAAAGTCAAATTCGATAAAGTAACTTCTTTTAAAAATTTTAAAAGGCCTTTAAAACTCGCGTTAAATTTTAGAGTCACCGGAATCTCCGTGTAGGCGTCTTTGGCCGCCGGCACCTGAACCAGAAAGCTCGTCAAATAAACTCCGGACCGATTTTGCAGCAAGCTAACCGCTTCAACCAATTTATCCTTTTCGACCGTTTTAGGAATCCGGTTTTGGATCCACTCCAATTCACGCTGGATGGAATCAGCCCTTTTTTTAAACTCAACATATTTGGCGACAATCTTTTTGGCCTCATCCAATTCTTTTCGCTTCTGATCGCGCTCCGATTCCAATGACGCAATCTCACGATTGATAGGCTTTAAGGCAACTTGATAAAACAAAAACGAGACGGCGACAAAGCCAATAAGTCCCAAAATCATATAGGTTTGTAATGGCGTAATTTTCATATTCCTGAATCCGCCGCCTTTGCCGTAATTTCAAATTGAAGCATTTGCTTATTGTTTCCCACCGGCGACTGAAAGCTTTTAACATCCAAAGTTGAATCCTTCATCTGTCCGCCCGGTTTTTGAATCGCGTCAAGATAGGAACGTAAACTTGATTGAGAGTATGCATATCCGTCAACAATATACTTGTTGGCATCGCCACCCTTCGCCTGCGAAAGACTCGTAAGCCACACTCCATCCGGCATGGCCAGGGCCAATTGATCTATCGCGGCGACAACTTTTCGTTGGGTTTCGGAAATACCGCCAATGGTTTTTTTAAAAGATTCCAGACTGTTTTCTTTCGTCTCTAAATCTTTTATCTCATTTATTTTTTCTTGATAACCTTTCGACTCTTCATCAATCTGGCTTATCTCTTTTTTCAAAGCGCTTTTGGCCTGGACCCTTTGAATATAAATCCAAAACATCCCCAAGGCGACGACCAGAAAGAAAAGTCCAACAAAAAAAACAATCAAAAATTCTTTTCGTTTTTTCTTTTCCTTAACCGGAACGAGGTTGATTTTAATCATTTTTAAGACTCCGCCTGTCGCAACGCGAGCCCCAAACAAACACCCATGTGAAATTCTTTTTCGGCAACTTGTTCGGCGTCAACGCCTTTGGCCGACTCAACATTTCTAAAGGCTGCGAATTGCTCAACAGGAATTCCTAATTTATTGGCAAGAAACCGGTTTACATTTTTTAAGCGCGCGCTTCCGCCGAGCAAGATGACCCGTTCGACCGTTTTTTTTCGGGCTTGGGTTTCATAATAATCGAACGACCGCCGAATTTCGCCCAACAATTTGTTTAAGACCGGCGTCATCACATCCGACATTCTTAAAACACGGTCATCTTTGTGGGAAACGGTCGATAAACTAAAATCATCCTCTTCCATCGAAATAGCGCCGTGGGATTTTTTCAACTCTTCCGCTTCCGAAAATTTTAAATTAAATTCTTTTTGTATCTCTTTTGTGAAATCATTTCCCGCCACCGGAACATCCCTAGTAAAGCGGGTATTATTACCTTCCAAGATATTGATCGATGTCAAAGACGCCCCAATATTGATTAAAGCCACCGTTTCGTCACTCGGCTCCAGCCGGTTAATTTCATACGCGTTTTGTAAGGCGAAGGCGTCAATATCGATCACCATGGGCGTTAACCCGGCCGATTTTAATAACAAAAGATGCTGGTCAACCACATCAACTTTCGCCGCCACCAGCAAAACATCTAATTTTCTCTGGCCATCTTCTTGGGTTTCGCCGAGTATTTGAAAATCAAGGACAACCTGATCGATGTTCAACGGGATATATTGTTCCGCTTCGCGCGAAATCGCCCCCCGCAGCTCGTCCGCCGTCATGAAAGGGAGTTTTACGTAACGGATAATAACCGAATCCCCCGATAAAGAAGTGACAACTTTTTTTGTTTTTACTCCGCTTTCCTTTAAGACCCGCTTAATGGTTTCAATTAGCACCGATCGCTGAGCGTCTTGGTTTTTGTTTTCAAGCGAGTCTTTCGGAATTTCCGCCATGCCCATTGAAACAACCTGCCATTGACTTCCGGATAATTTTAGTTGAACCGCTTTGACGCTGGAAGTTCCGATATCCAGCCCCACAATCGATTTGGAAAAGAAGCTCATGAAGCAATCCTTGTGAAAATCGTTCTAAGTTGCTCAGGCAGCGCTGGCGCAAACCATACCCCTAACGCGCTCGCCGCTAAAAACGGACCAAATGGAATTTTCCAGCGCCAATCCACCCGGCCCATAAAATACAATATAAGCATAACGAAGAGGGCCGCAAAACTCGCCAAAGTTAAAACATAGGTCGTTTTTAAAAAACCCAGCCATATCCCTAAACCCGCGACCATTTTGACATCGCCGCCGCCCAAACCATTGGAATAAAGTTGAAAAAGAATCAACATAACAGACCCCGAAAATATAAAAGAGCTTGTCGAGAAAAATAGGTTTTTCGAGCCGCCTGAAATCAAATCTTTAGAAAAAAAGAGTCCCGCCAAGATCAGGGAGTTATTAAAAGCATGGGGCAATAACCGCCACTTAAAATCACTGGCGGCCAAAAGTATCAAAAAGCTAACAAAAACAAAGCTAGCTATAACAAGAAGAAGGGATTTATCAAAAAACAAAAACGAAGAGAGCCAAAATAAAAAAGCCGTCACCGCTTCAATGATCGGGTATTGGTAAGAAATCGGTTTTCTGCAAAAACGGCACTTGCCGCCCAAAAACACAAAACTTAAAATTGGAATATTGTCGATAGGAAGGATATTTTTCTTACAGCGGGGACAAAAAGAAGATGGGGTAACAACTTGTCCGCCGTTTTTCCAACGGTAGAGACAAACATTTAAAAAACTACCGACACCGGCCCCCCAAAAAATTGAAAGAATGGGGGAAAATAGAGGCGTTAAAAGAGCTTGGATAAGGTCACCTCAAAAAAAGTATCGGAATAAAACAATGGGTGGCGAAATTGCCACCCATTGCTTTACATTCTTTAAACTATTTGAGTTGAATTACTCAAATCCGTAAAACGAATACGGAATAGACTTCGAATCCTTAACCGTGCTATTCACGTAAACATTTCCAAAATTACTGTCATACAACCAGCCTGCACCCCCAGCCGTCGGGACTCCGCTTCCGATAGTCGATCCAACTGCGGCGCCAGCAGGGCTTGGAGCTCCGCTCACAAACGCTGCCGTAACTTTAACCGGTGAAATGTTATCCAGGTACTTGCTGAAAGCGTAGGTGGTAAAAGAAGCAAGCGTTGTCGGCCAAATACCTTGGGTGTCGCCATAATAAATTGAAGCGGCGGACTTGATGCTACCCAAGTTACCCTTGGTCGAACCTTCTCTGGATTTTTCCAACATTTGGGCAAACCGCGGAATCGCGATAGCCGCCAAAATACCGATAATCGCGACAACGATCATCAGTTCAATCAATGTAAACCCTTTTGCTTTCAAACGAATCATAACAACCTCCCTTGTAATCTAAGCTTAATCTTCATAAAAATTAAAACTTTATGATTAAGCTTAAACCTATTTTATCGTTTTAAAAACCACTTGTCAACTGAACGAAATTTGGTAAAAACCCTGATTAGCCAACGATATTTCCCAATTCAAACATCGGCATAAACATTGCGACAACAATGAATCCAATGGTCACACCCAAAAAAACAATCAAAATGGGTTCAATAATAGACGTTAAACCTTCCACAGCCGCATCCACTTCTGATTCATAAAAATCAGCTATTTTATTGAGCATTTGGTCTAAAGCTCCCGTTTCTTCCCCCACATTAATCATTTGAGTCACCATGGGCGGGAACACTTTACTCTCCCTCAAGGGCTGCGTTAAGGTTTTACCTTCGCGGACGGAATCCCTCGCGTTGAAAACGGCTCTTTCAACAACCAAATTACCTGATGTTTTGCCGACCGTTTCCAAGGCATCCATAATGGGAACACCTGATTTAATAAGGGTACCAAGGGTTCGGGCAAATTTTGCCACCGCGGCCTTCCTGGCCAAAACACCAAATACCGGTATTTGTAAGAGCAGTTTGTCCATGTTATAGGCGCCTGTCTTGGTTTTTTTATACATTGAAACCGCAAATCCGAAACCAATCACAGCCGCCAGTAGTACAAATGCTTTTTTACTCGACAAAAACGCGCTCGTGTCAATGATCAACTGAGTGGGCCAAGGTAACTTGGCTCCAAAAGAAGTAAAAACATCCCGAAACGTGGGAACCACCTTGACCATTAGAAAAATCACCACCAACACCGCAACCGACATAACCACAACCGGATACATCATGGCGGATTTTACTTTCCGAGAAACACCTTCTGCCTTCTCCATGTACTCGGAAAGCCTCTCCAAAATCACATCCAAAATACCGCCCTGTTCCCCCGCTTTAATCATATTCACATAGAGAGTGTTAAACGCTTTCGGATGTTTCGCCATAGCTTCGGAAAGAGTTACACCATTGGAGATATCATCCCGGACCTTCGTCATGACAATTCTAAAGTCGGGATTTTCCGCTTGTTCCGCGACAATGGTCAAGCCTTGAAGAATCGGCAGTCCCGCGTTAACCATAACCGAAAATTGGCGGCTGAATACAACGACATCCTTCATCGTAACGTTTCCGCCCTTTTTGTTGAGGGCGGCCCAAAGAGCGCTAAGACCGCTCACGGACGATATCGAAACCACTTCCAGTCTTTTTTGCCGAAGGGCTGCCCCGGCGGCGCCCTCGCTCTCAGCCTCAATGACGCCTTCCGTGACTTTTCCTAGGTTGTTTCGCGCTTGGTATTTAAACGCAGGCATGAATTAGGCCTTCCAGATACTCAAAATTAAATAACACCCTTCACCATTCTTTGAAGCTCTTTTGGATCCAATGTCCTGGAGAAAATTTCATTATAGGACACCAATTGTTTTTGATAGAGCTCAAAGAGCCCTTGGTTCATGGTTTGCATTCCGTATTCAGTCCCCGTTTGCATGGCCGAGTAAATTTGATGGATTTTCTCTTCGCGAATCAAATTTCGAACCGCGGCGGTGGGTATCAATATCTCGACCGCCATTACCCGGCCGGCCCCGTAGGCTTTCGGCAGAAGCTGCTGGGATAAAACCGCCTGAAGCACGAAAGAAATTTGGGCCCGGACCTGTGTTTGCTGGGTGGAAGGAAACACGTCAATGATACGGTTAATGGTCTGAATACAATCGACCGTGTGCAGTGTGGCGAAAACCAAATGGCCCGTTTCCGCGATCGTCAAAGCGGCGTTGATCGTTTCCAGGTCGCGCATTTCCCCGATGAGAATGACATCCGGGTCCTGCCGCAACGCATACTTCAAAGCCGAAGTAAACGTGTGGGTATCCGTCCCGACTTCCCGTTGATTCACGATACAGGATTTATGCGTATGGACATATTCAATAGGGTCTTCAATGGTAATAATATGATGCTGTTGGTTGGTGTTAATCCAGTCCAACATGGCCGCCAAAGTCGTTGATTTGCCCGAGCCCGTAGGACCCGTGACAAGAACCAATCCCTTTGGCAGCTTCACAATATCCTGAACCACCTGGGGCAGCTTCAAATCCTCAAAGGTTCGAATCGACGTGGGAATATTCCGAAGAGCCGCCGCCACCGCTCCCCTTTGTTGGAAAACGTTCATACGAACCCGGCCCACACCCTCAACTCCGAAAGACACGTCCAATTCATTGTCTTTCTCGAATTTTTCTTTTTGCTCATCCGTTAAAATGCTGTAGATCAGCTGTTGGGTGGTTTCCGGCCGCAATTTCTCGTATTCGGTCGCTGTCATCACGCCATCAATTCGAAGCATGGGCGGAGCGCCCGCCGTAATGTGAAGGTCCGAAGCCCCCCGTTCAAACATCAGCCTCAAAAGTGTGTCAATGTTAACCATAGAGTCATTCCTTCCGTTCGTTGAGTTTTAACCCGGCTATTCGCTCTCGTCAGCGTGGGCCACCCGCAACAATTCTTCCACAGTGGTCATACCCTTCAGTATCTTTTTGACGCCGCATTCGCGAAGGGTCTGCATCCCGCTTTCCCTGGCGATTTTCTTAAGCTCCGTCGCGGGCCTTCTTTGTAAAACGGCCTTTCTAAATTCATCGGACAAGACCATCACTTCATGAATGGCCATACGGCCTTTATAACCAGTACTGGAGCAGGTGGAACAGCCGACTCCTCGATGCAGCGTGATCGTTTCACCCGCATTAGGTTTGACATTGAGCTCTTCTAAAATCTCCGGAGTCGCCTCATACGCCTCTTTACAATCTTTGCAAATACGGCGGAGAAGCCGCTGAGCCACCACACAATGAACCGTGGAAGTAATCAGGAACGGTTCGACTCCCATGTTCCCCATGCGGGTCACCGCTCCGGGGGCGTCATTGGTGTGCAAGGTCGAGAAAACTAAATGGCCCGTCAAGGCGGCGTTAATCGCTATTTCCGCCGTATCCTTATCGCGAATTTCTCCCACCATCACGATATCCGGATCCTGCCGTAAAAAGGACCGCAACCCCGCCGTGAACGTCAATCCAATGGAGGCTTTCGCGTTGACTTGATTGATTCCCGGAAGGTTATATTCCACCGGGTCTTCAATAGTGGAAATGTTGACATCCGGATTGTTGATGTAGTGAAGAGCCGAATAAAGCGTGGTTGATTTTCCCGAACCCGTCGGTCCAGTGACCAACACCAATCCATAGGGTTCCACGATGGCTTTTTCAAACTTTGGCAGAATGTCGTCTTCAAACCCAAGCTTGGGCAAATCCAAAGAAAGGTTCGAGGAATCCAAAATACGCATGACGATCTTTTCCCCAAATTGGACGGGACACACCGAAACACGAAGGTCAATTTCCTTGCCCAACACTTTGATTTTAATGCGTCCATCCTGCGGCAGCCGGCGTTCGGCGATGTCCAGCGATGACATGATTTTAATACGGGAGGAGATGGCCGCCGATAAAGAACGCGGCGGGGATTGAACTTCGTGAAGAACACCGTCTATTCGATAACGGCACCGTAAACTCTTCTCATAGGGTTCAATATGAATGTCGCTGGCTCCGGACCGGACCGCTTCGGTCAAAACCAGGTTGACCAGTCGAACGACCGGGGCATCCTCGCCCGCAGCTTCCAATTTTGAAATATCAATATCATCTGCCTTCTCTTCCATAACTTCTAAATTATCACCACCGCCCATGGCGTTAATAATTTCCTGCATATCGCCGCCCGCTTCACCGCCGCCGCTTCCACCGGCCGCCGCGCTAGCCGCGGCTGTCCCGTAGTATTTAGCCTGCATGGCCCTAATTTCGGTCTCGCTGGCGATAGCGGGATCCACTTCGAAACCCGTCATCATTTTGATGTCATCAATGGC
>CAZHFP010000004.1:38813-44083 GCA_964531065.1 uncultured bacterium | reverse complement strand
CGGCCGCCAGCGCCCGTTTGGTATCCTTGACGCCTTTTATCGCTTATTTCGCCGGATCAGCGGCGAAGGAAATTTTGTCGGCGGAATGGAACTCAACCTACCGCCGTCTGCGAATTCCCCTCTTCGTTTTATTATTGGGGGCCGTGACAGCCCAAAACACCTTCTCTTATTTCCAGACTCAAGTCCATGACCCGCGTTTTCCGGAGGCTTTTGGATTGGAGCAAAACTATATCGGAAACACGATCCGGCAATACCGTGCGGAGGCTCCGAACCATTTCAATTTTTTTATCACCCCTTTTTATTTTTCCAACCCTACCGTTCGTTTTCTGGCTTATCCCTTCCAAAAAGATGTTCTTAATTTCAATTTGGCGGATTGGGCTCAACTAAAAATTCCAACCGATCGAAACGCGGTTTTATTCTTGGAAGGAAATCAAACCGGGTTGGCGGATTTCTTCAAATCGCTTTTCCCAGGGACGCGGGTCGAAACTTTCCGAGGTCCGGAGGTCCTGGACTTGTTGAGGCTGATGACAATCCCCCAGGCCTCCCTGAAAGAAGCAAAACCATGGCAGCGGGGCCTCCAAGGCATTTACCGTTCATCCTTGAATGGGAACGCCGCCCCGGCCTTCACCCGTTGGGATCCGATCTTAAATTTTTCCAGCCTGCCGGAATTGGGTTTTTCCACCCTGCCGCCCTATCAGATTCGTTGGACTGGGAAGTTGATCGCGCCGGGGGGGGAATATGAATTCCAGGTTTTAACCCAGGACCACGGCGCCTTATGGCTGGATGGGATGCCCGTGGCTTTAGAGAACCCGGTGAAGCTTGCTTCCGGCTCCCACGCCTTGCGCGTGGATTATGAAAAAGATTCGGGGTTCTACAGCGAACTGCATTTGGTTTGGAAAAAACCAGGCGCCGAAAACTGGGAAGTCATCCCAGCTTCGGTCTTCGGAAAAATAAAACCCTGATTTTTCTCCACAAACTTGAGGAAGGACTAACGGGATTTTCCGGCCTTGGCGCGGGAAGCCGTTAGGGCGGGATCGAGCCCGATTCTCCGCCGGATCCATAACCGGAAATCGTCCACATAGCCGTACACCGAAGGAACCACTACCAGGGTCAAAAGAAGCGAACTAATGAGTCCTCCGATAACCGCCACGCCCATGGACTGCCGGAATTTTCCAACTTCGGTCAGGGCCAAGGCGGTGGGGATCATTCCCGAAATCAAGGCCAGGGTGGTCATGAGGATAGGCCGCAAGCGCACCACACCCGCCCTTTTGATGGCTTCATTGCGGGGCATGCCTTTCTTTTCCATTTGGACCGTGTAGTCCACCAGCAAAATGGCGTTCTTGGTGACCAATCCCATCAACATAATCATGGAAATCATGCTGAATATATTTAAGGTCTGACCGGTGATGGCCATCGCCACAAAGGCTCCCACGATCGCCAGGGGGATGGAGGCCATGATGCTGAAGGGAAGGATCGGCGACTCGTAAAGGCTGGCTAAAATCATGAAGGTGAAGAGGATGGCGAGCCCGATGGCCTCCATCATGCTGACCATCAGGTCCTGCATGTCTTCCGCTTGGCCGATGAAGTTGTAGCTGATATCCGCGGGCAGGGTCATGCCTTTCATCGTCTTTTTCGCGGTGTCGATGATGCTTTGAAGCGCCCCGCCCTTGCCCAATTGGCCGCTGATCATGATGTAGCGCTGGCGGTTCAAACGGTTGATCTTGGAAGGGCCTTCGGTGGTAACAGGCTTGGCGATCTCGGAAAGCCGAACTTGGTTGTTGTTGGTGTTGGGGACCCAGACGTCGTTGAAATCCTTCTGCAAGTCCCGCTGGTCTTCCTGCATGCGGACCCGGATGTCATATTCCAACCCGTTCTGGCGGAACTTGGAGGGAACAGACCCTTCAATTTGGGTCCGAAGCTCGTTGCCCGCCTGGATGCCCAGAACCCCTAATTGACGGCTGCGCACCGGGTCCAGCTGGGCCTGGAACTCCGCCTTGCCCCCGTCGTAGTTGGTGGAGAGGTCGGTCAACCCGGGAATGGAGCGGAACTGTTGCATGATTTTATCGGCCAGGGGCGCCAGAGTTTTGTAATCATCTCCCGCCAGGACCATGTTGAAGGGCGCGATATTGCCGACCAAGTCCCGGTCCCCGACCTGGGGGTTGAGCTCCACGCGGTAGGGTTCCAATTCTTTTCGGGTGATATCCTTCAAATCAGAAGTGGTGAGTTTGCGCGTGTTCCAGGGCGTCAGCTTAGCGTAGATAGTGCTGGTGTTGTCGTTGCCCAGAGTGTCGCCGACCACTTCGGAAGTCAGCGCGATTTCCTTGTGGGCGCGGATGAGGTTGCTGATCATGAGGGTCTTATCCCTCATCGTATCCAAGGAGGTGTTCGGCGTCATTTTCAGGGAGATCATGTATTCACCGTTGTCCCCGTTCGGGAGAAAGGTGAATTTGACGAAGAGACCTCCCACGACCAAACTGGCGAGAAAAATAAGCACCGCCATCAGAAGCACGAACAACCGGTGGGAGACAAACCAAAAAACATTCTCGGTGGACACGCACCAGGTAATGATCCGTTCATATTGCTGTTCCAGCCAGGTCTGGAAGCGGTCGAAGGATTTCAGGACGGGCGAGCACCAATTGTCCAGGGCGTCGATGACGCTGAATCCTTTTCCCACTTTTTTCGCCCAGTAGGCCGAAAGGAGCGGCCCCATCACCATGGCCTCAAACAAGGAAACCGCCATGGCGAAACATATGGTCATCCCGAACTGGCGGAAAAACTGTCCCACCGTTCCCTTTAAGAATGCGATAGGCAAAAAGACGGAAATAATGACCGAAGAAGTCGCGATGACGGCCAAGGAAACTTCCAGGGTGCCGTTGACCGCGGCCTTTTTCGGATCTTCGCCGTTTTCGATATGCCGCCAAATATTTTCCCGAACCACGATCGCGTCGTCGATCAAGAGCCCCACCGCCAGGGACAGGGCCAAGGTGGTCATCAAGTTCAAGGTGAATCCCATGGCGTTCATCAGGATGAAGGCGCCCAAAAGCGAAACCGGCAGGGCGGTAATGGTAATGAGGGTGGACCGAAAGCTTCCCAGAAAGAAAAAGACCACCAGCACGGTGAGAAAGATGCCGATGAAGATCGTCCGCTTCACGTCGTCCAAGTTCATCCGCACAATCCGCGCGTCTTCGCGGACCATGGATACCTGGGGCGCGCCGGCATGGGCCTTCAGGACTTCATTCAAATGGTCCATGCTCTTGAGGACGTTGTCCACCACCGCCACCGTGTTGGCTTTGGATTGCTTGCGGATAAGAAAGAAGAGCGAGGGGTTTCCGTTGACCGAGCTGTAATTTTGAGCGTCCTCGACTGTGTCGACCACCTGCCCCACCTTATCCACGGTGATGGCCACATCCGAACCCAGGAAATTAACGACCGTATGCTTCAAGCGGTCCAGGTCGTTGTACTCGCCCACCGAGCGGAAAAGAGTATTCTGGCCCTTGGTCTCGAACTTCCCTACCGGCACGTTCAAACCATTCAGGCCGATATTGTTGGCCACCGAGGTGGCGCTGACGCGGTAGGCGTTTAATTTATGCCGGTCCAGGTTCACGCGGATTTCCCTTTTGGAGCCTCCGGAAATATCCACGACTCCCACGCCGTCGACCTGGGACAATTGGGGTTTAATGACCTGGTCCGCCAAATCGTAAGCTTGATAAGGATCGAGTTTGGACTGTAAGGACAGGATAATCACCGGCTGGTCCGAAGGATCCATGCGCTGAACCACCGGTTCATCAATATCCTTCGGCAATTGGGGCCGGACAAAGGCCAATCGGTCGCGCACCCTCTGCTCGGCGTCTTTGCTGTCCGTCTCCAGGGTGAAGGCGATGGTGACCTGGGAAAAACCTTCCTGATTGACCGAGTAAACTTTTTTCACGCCTTCCAACGTGGAAAATTGCTCCTCGAGGGGTTTCGAAATCTGGGTCTCAATTTCTTCCGGCGCCGCCCCCTTGTAGGGCGTGGTGACCGCGACAAAAGGAAAACTCACGTCGGGAAAAAGATCCACTCCCAGCGATCGGTAGGACATAAAACCAATCACCATGATAAGAATCACCAAACAGGTAACGAAGACGGGCCGTTCTATCGCGAGCTTCGGTAAATTCATGTCCTTCTCCTTGGAAATAAAAGTTTTATTGCGTAAATAACGATGTGTCGCTCGCTCATTAGTAATGTGGAATTAGTAATTAGAAATTAAATCCTAAAAAAATTCCTAACTTCTCATTCCAAATTCCTAATTATTTTTCAGTGGCAAGCCACCATTGGGCCTCAGCTAGGTAGGACAATTTCTCCAAAACCAGCGACAAACGGGTCAAACGGGCCAGGGAATAATCATTTTCAAAGGACAGCAATTGGAATTGGGTCGTGCGCCCCAGTTCTAAGCGTGTTTTTTCCTGATCCGCCTTATTTTTCTGGATCACCTCAATTTGGGAGGCCATGACCAGGCGTTTTTCCACGTCGGCAAGATGGTTTTTTAAGTCGTTCCATTCCTGGCCCACGCCGATTTGTTTATCTTTGAGCGCGAGTTGGGCGCTTTCGTAATTTTTTTTGTACCCATCCGCGGTTCTTTGGGCGGTAAAAACATCCAGGGAAAGGTTGAATTGGGCGCCTAAGGTCCAGGTGGGATGGTCGGTTCCGAAAGCCGTTTGGTTGGCGTTAGAAAAATTGGGATCCAGCCCGTTCCCCCGCCAGGAAGCGTTGGCCGTGATATCGGGGTAAATATTTTGGTAGGCCTGGTCGTAAGTGGCTTTTTGCTGCGCGGCCGTTTTTTCCACGGCTTTTAAATCCAACCGGTCCGGCAGGGTCGCGGGAAGTTCCACTTTCAACCCCGAAAGGGAGTCTTCCAGGGTCTGCAATTGCTCGGTGACCACGTCATCGGGTTGGGCGCGGAATCGGTTGAAAGAAAGCCGGGCGGATTTTTCATCTTCCAGCGCCATCTGTAAATCTAGTTCCGCTACCCGGACGGAAGCCTCGGCCTGAAGGGCGTCGGGCGGATCGGCTAAATTTCGGGCTACCCGTCGTTTGGTCCATTCCCATATTTTTTGGCTTCGATCCAGGGCGTCCTGCCGGATATCCACGGCTTCCCGGGCCAGGGTCAATTTCCAATAGGCCACCTTGGCGTTGTAAAGGGATTCTTCCCTTTGAAAGGCTGAATTTTTCTCGGCCGACTCCAACTGGTACTGGACCATCTTGACCCCGGCGTTGGTCTGGCTGCCGCCGAA
>CAZHFP010000004.1:0-38713 GCA_964531065.1 uncultured bacterium | reverse complement strand
TCTCTTTCAATATTTATTTTCGGCAGGTCTTCAAAGCCCGGCTTTTTGCTTCCATTTCGTTTTCAACTTCTCGCCCCAGGCCTTCCAATCCCGCGGGCTCCAATTGGCCCAGTCCGGTTCGGTCCAGTCGGCCTCATCGATGAGGGAGGACCAGTCCCGGCAGTGCCCATGCCATCCCCCTACCGAGCGGGGCATGACCAACCCAAAGAATGCGGAGGTCAACGTCACCAACCCGCCTACGACCAATCCCGCGATCACGAAAGTCACGGTGAGCTTGGGACCCAAGGCCTGCCCGTAGGCCAGGATCATCCAAGGAAACCCCAGCGCGAGAACCACGCCGCCGATGATCCCCGTCACCGCGATACAACTGCTGTTGGCGAACTGGACCTGCTGAACCGGTTGTTCGTTTTCTTTTCTTTCGTCGCTCATGTGAACCACTCCTTCATCTCAAGACCTATTCTAAAATCAACGGCCGCTTAAATTTTCCCGCAAGGCTTTCAACGCATAACGGCAGCGGCTTCCAGCGGTGTTCAAGGAAATCTTCAAGGCCGCTCCGATTTCTTTGAAGGACAGGCCCGTGTAATACTTCATCCGAATAATGGTCCGCTGGGCCTCGGAAAGGTTTTCCACCGCCTTTTCCAAAACCAGGGGGCTGATTTCTCCCCACTCGGGCTGATCCGCTTCCGCCGCGGCGATTTCCTTGGCCTCTTCCAGTGAAATATGATTTTTAGTTCTTGCCCGCCGCTTGAGCGCGTTTAGCCAAACCGCCCGGGCGGCGTAGCTTTCCGGGTTTTCGATCTTCAAGGAATAGCGGCGCTCCCAAAGAATCGCCAAGGTATCTTGAACTAAATCCTCCGCCTCAAAATCATTCTTGAGGATGCTGGTCGCCATCCGGATCCAGGCGGCCCTTTTTTCGGCCACCAGCCGCTGAAAACCATGTTCCTCTCGAAAATCTTTCACGGTGAAAGTCAGAACCTCGCTCACGGGAAAGACCCCCCAGGGTTTGTTTTTGTCTATGGAACCGGGAAAATTCATTTAAAGTTCCAGCGCTTTCGCGTGAATCTTGGCCAGCCGCCGTATAAAGGTTTCGTCGTCGCCGATCAGGATTTCCATGGGGCCCACCATCTTGACATTCCAGGTGTAATGCAGAAGCGGCGCCAAAAATTGGTAAAAAGCCAGGCGGGCTTCTTTTTCGGGCAGCTTCGGCGCAAAACGACGGATGATTTCCTTGGCGCATTGGGTGATATTCTCTCCGCAAAAATCCATGTAATAGCGTTTCATGTCCCGGCTCTTTTGGGTTTCCGCCAGCAGGATCTTCAGCAGGTCTAAATTCTCCGGGCTTTCCATGGATTCCAAATGGATTTTGGCGAAAACGTAAAGACAATCTTCCAAGGTTTTGGCCGCTTCCATGCGATTGTGGAAGTCGGCGATTTCCTCAGTGCGGCAGGAAAGTATCTCTTTCACGATGGAATCTTTGCTTTTGAAATAATGATAAAGAGTGGCCTTGGTCACCCGGCAGGCGCGGGCTACCTGGGACATGCTGGTTTCCTTGACGCCCTGAGCGGCGAAGAGGCGGCGGGCCTGGGCGAGGAGTTTCAATTTATGATCGGCGTGTTTTTGAGGGTTCAAGGTCTTAGCCATAGGTCAATAAACCTACCAACCGGTCGGTTAATAATCAAGTCCCTTTGAAATAATTAATCAAAAAACACTGGTTTCCCAGCCCTGGTGGATCGGGAAAACCCACGCAACTTTTTGATGGGGTTTGCCGTCTAAAAGGTGTAGTTTAAGAATACGGTTTTTCATTTTCAGGAGGATCGACATGAAAAAGTTATTAGTGGCTGTCTTGGCGTTGTTCTTTGTGACCGCGACTTCGAATTTGGTTTTGGCGGACACCGCGCCGACGACTTCGCCGGCGGTTAAGACGGTTAAGGCGTCGCATAAAGGAAAACATCATAAAAAAGGTAAGAGGTCTTTACCTACTAAGCCTTCTTCCGCGCCCGCCAAATAACCATTGGCTTTGAAAACGAAGCGGAAACGTTGTTTTTAACGTTTCCGCTTTTTATTTGTCGATTTTGTCCGTCATCCCGCCTCTTTTCTTGCATTTTCGACTACAACTATCTAAACTGACTCTGCTTCACTGCCCCAGAAAATAACCCCTTAACTATAGATAAAGGGGTCTCTGAGTGAAATCGGATTATTGAAGGAGTTTAGGAATGAATTTCAACACGCTTCGAACAGCCTTAGCCGCGGTATTAATGTTGACCATTGGCTGCGCCACCGGCAAAAACCGCGTGGAAGGAACCACGACTTCCAAAACCGAGTCAGTTGACATGACGCCGGTGAAAAAGACCCATGGAAACTATACGGTTCAAAAAGGCGATACCCTTTGGGGCCTCTCCTCGAAAGACTCCAATTACGGCGATCCCTTCGAATGGCCTTTGATTTTCAAGTCCAACAAGGGCACGATTCAAGACCCCGACTTGATCTATCCTAAGCAGGAACTCACCATTCAAAAGGGCTTTTCAAAAGCTGAAATGGCGAAAGCCAAAAAACAAGCACTCGAAACCCCGGCTTACAGCCCCCACACCAAACCCCGGGAGACTTTGCCGGTCAATTACGACGAATAAAAAGACTTTTTCACGAACCCAACCGGAAGCCTATTCCGGTTGGGTTTTTTTTTACCTTTTTGATAGCCGCGGGTCCAAGGCCTTATTTCTTATTCCCTGTTCCCCGAAAATGTCCTTATAATTTCAAATATTTCCGTGGGTTTTACGGCTTATTGACACCCTTTTGCCGCGAGTGTAAAACGGTGAACCCCTTTCGATCGTCTAACCAGGTGACGGGAAAACCAATTTTGTGAATGAAGAAGGTTTCGATGAAATCCAATAGCCGATATTTATTATTTTTATTGATCCTCGCGCCCTTGACCAACGGATGTTTCCTGAAATCCATGGCGGTAGATTCCATCGCGGACAGCCTGGCCGGGACCGGCGACACTTTCTCCTCCGATAACGACCCCCAGTTAGTCGGCGATGCCGTTCCCTTCAGCTTGAAATTGATGGAAAGCGTTTTGTCGGCCACGCCGCGCCACCGGGGCCTCCTGACCGCCTTGACTAAAAGCTTTACGGAGTACGCCTACGCCTATGTTCAAACCAACGCCGAAGCGATCGCCGATGAGGACTATAAAAAATCCCGGGAGCAGAAGATCCGCGCGAAAAAACTTTATATCCGCGCCAGGGACTATGGACTGAGGGGATTGGAAACCAGATTCAGCGGATTTTCCCAAGCCATCCGCAAAGACCCCAAGGCCGCGGTGGCGAAGGCGGAAAAGCAAGACGTGGAGTTGATGTATTGGACCGGCGTTTCCTGGATGGCCGCCATTTCCGTGGGCAAGGATGATCCGGAGCTGGTGTCCGATGTTCCCCAAGCCGAAGCCTTGATCTACAAAGCCTTTGAGTTGGACCCCAACTACGATAAGGGAACCATTTATGATTTTCTCATTACCTATGAGGGCGGGAAACCCGCTTTAATGGGAGGCTCCTCCAAAAAGGCAAAAGAATTGTTTGACGCCGCCTTGAAAGTGAACCAGGGGCAGAGCGCCTCCACTTACGTGAATTACGCCGAGGCCGTTTGCGAGAAAGAGCAAAACCAGACCGAGTTTGAGGATCTCCTCAACAAAGCCCTGGCGATTGACCCGGACAAGGATCCTTCTTCCCGGCTGGTGAACCTGTTAACGCAAAAAAGGGCCAAGTGGCTCTTGACGAGAGAAGACGCGATATTTGTGAAATAATTTTTGATGGTGGGGCGGCATTCGTGGCGCCCTTGGGCGTGATAAATCACACTCCTACAAACGACAAAACAATTCGGAGGAATTTCTAATGAATAAAAAATCCTGGCTGGTCCTATGGATGGCTTTGATTCTGTCCTCGCCTTCTTTCGCGCAGGACAAGGGCTTGATCTTGAAGCTGGGAACCCTGGCCCCCGAAGGATCCCCTTTTGACCTGATCATCCGGGACATGGGCGAGGCCTGGAAGACCGCCGGCGCGAAACTGCAAATGTATTCGGGCGGCGTCTTGGGTGACGAGCCTGACATGGTCACCAAAATGCGCTTAGGGCAAATTCAAGTGGGCGTCTTCACCGTAGTGGGGCTGGCCAAAATCGACAAAGGAGTCCAAGCCCTTTCTATTCCCATGCTTTATAAGGATTACGCCGAGAGTGATTACGTCCGGGCAAAAATGCAGCCTGTTTTAGAGGCGCGCATGGCCGCCAAGGGATTTAAGGTTTTGAATTGGGGCGAGGCGGGCTGGGTCATGTTTTTCGGCAAACAGCCCATCCTGACTCCCGACGACCTGAAAAAAGTTAAATTTTTCGTTTGGGGCGATGACGCTGACACTATGAACATTTGGAAATCCGCCGGCTATTCCCCCGTGCCGCTGGCCGCCACCGACATCCTGCCGAATCTGCAGACCGGCCTCATTAATTCTTTCGACACCACGCCCATCTCCGCCCTCTCTTTTCAATGGTTCGCCCTGGCGCCCCACATGACCAACTTGCGCTGGGCGCCCTTGGTCGGGGCCACGATCATCACCACCAAGGCCTGGAATAAAATTCCGGAGGATATGAAACCGGCCCTTCTCAAGGCCGCGGCGGACGCGGGGGTCCGCTTCAAGACCGAGATCCGGGCCGGGGAGCAAAAGGCCATCGACGTGATGAAAACCAAGGGCCTCACCGTGCATGACATCACCGAGGACCAGAGGGCGCAGTGGGAAAAACTTTTCCAAAGCACCTATCCCCAGATTTCCGGAACCGTGATTCCGGCGGACATGATGAGCCAGGCCATTAAGTTCCGTGATGAATACCGCGCCAAGCAGGCCGCTAAGTAATGAAACCTAAAAAGCGGCCGGCTTCCTCCGGTCGCAAGCCGTTAAAAAAATCCCCTATCGCCACGGCCCCTGAAACAGGCGTCTCGCTGGAAGCCCATCCTGGCGGCGCCCCTGTTGTCCACCGGCCCTGGCATTACGCGGAAAGTTTGGCCCTCACCTTTTTCTTCGGCATCATGCTGCTTCTGCCCCTGCTGGATATCCTGACCCGCAAATTTCATGTCTCTTTAATTTCCGGCTCCCTCAACCTGGTTCAGCACACGGTTTTGGCCATCATGATGCTGGGCGCCGCCATCGCGGCCCGGGAAGGAAAGTTGCTTTCCTTATCTTCCACCTCCAGCCTGATCCCCGAACGGTTTAAAACCGCTGCCCATATCTTTACCGCTGCCCTGGGCGCCGCCTTCACCCTTTATTTGTGCGTGGCTGGCTTCCAATATTCCATGGTGGAAAAGGAAGTGGGAGATATCATCGCCATCGGGATCCCGAAGTGGGTGGTTCTTTTCCTTCTTCCCGCCGGTTTCGCCGTGGTTTTTTTCCGCATGGTTTGGCGCTCCGGTGAAACGCTGGCCCAGCGCGCGATAACATTAGCCCTGGCCGGGGCCTTGGCTTCTTTGGGCCTTATCTTTACCACCATTCCCCAGCCTCTTCTTTATGCGGCCTTCGCGATCCTGCTTTTCGCGGTGGTCATGGGAACTCCCGTCTTCGTGGCACTGGGCGGCTCGGCCCTGCTCTTTCTTTGGAACTCCGACACTCCCATCGCTTCCATCCCCGCGGAAACCTACCGCATGGTGGTATCCCCCACCATCCCTAATATTCCCCTCTTCACCCTGACCGGATATTTACTGGCCGAAGGCGGCGCTTCCAAGCGGCTTTTGCGCGTGTTCCAAGCCTGGTTTGGTTCTTTGCGGGGCGGCCCGGCTATCGTGACAGCCCTGGTCTGCGCCTTCTTTACCTGTTTCACCGGAGGTTCGGGCGTGACCATCCTGGCCTTGGGCGGATTGTTGATGCCGATCCTTCTTGCGGAAAAATATAAAGAGCGGGACGCCCTGGGACTTTTAACTTCCGCCGGATCTTTGGGAATGCTTTTTCCTCCCAGCCTTCCCGTCATCCTCTACGGCGTGGTTTCCCACACGGCGATCGACCAATTGTTTCTCGGCGGGATTCTTCCAGGCTTTCTATTGTTGGGCGTGACGGCTATTTGGGGGATTACGAAGGGCTCTAAGGAACAAGCCGCCGGCCATCCCTTCCATTGGCGCGAAGCCCTGGACGCCCTTTGGGTGGCCAAATGGGAATTGTTCCTGCCCTTCGTCATTTTTATTTTCCTCTTCGGGGTTAAGGTAACCTTGGTGGAGTCCGCGGCCCTGACTTCCCTCTACGCCTTTGTGGTGGAAGTTTTTATCTACCGTGATTTGAAATTAAAATCCATTCCCAAGGTCATCACCGAATGCGGCATGCTGGTTGGTGGTGTATTGCTTATCCTCGGCGTGTCGCTGGGTTTCACCAATGACATGGTGGACGCGCAGATCCCCACCCATCTGGCCGATTGGGTCCATTCCAACGTCCATTCCCAATGGATGTTCCTCTTGATGATCAATCTCATGCTGATCATGGTCGGGGGCTTACTGGAGATTTTCGCCGCCATCGTGGTAGTGGTGCCCTTGATTCTCCCCATGGCCCAAGCCTTCGGGGTGGACCCAGTGCATATGGGCATTATTTTTCTCGCCAACATGGAGTTGGGTTTCCTCACGCCGCCCTTAGGGCTCAATCTTTTCCTCTCTTCCTACCGCTTCAAGAAACCCATGGTCCAGGTTTACCGGGCTGTATTGCCGATGTTAGTTCTCCTTTACGCCACGGTCTTTTTAATTACTTACGTTCCCTTCTTCACCACCTGGCTGCCAGGGCTGTTCAATAAATAGCTATCAGCTGACAGATGATAGCCGTCAGCTATAATAGTTTCATGTCCCTTATTCCCAAACACGCAGGCCTTTACACCGATCTTTACGAACTCACCATGGTTCAGGGTTATGTCTTAACCGGCAAAGCCGAAACACCCGCTTGCTTTGATTACTTCTTCCGCGAGAATCCCTTTAAGGGCGGCTATGTCCTTTTCGCGGGGCTGAACGACCTGTTGGAAATTTTGGAAAACCTTTCCTTCGATGCCGAGGACCTGGAGTATTTAAAAAGCATCGGCTTTCAAAAACCCTTTCTCGATTACTGTCAAAATTTCAGGTTCAAGGGAAAGGTTTATTCGGTCCGGGAAGGCGAAGTGATTTTTCCCCTGGAACCCGTCATGCGGGTGGAGGGAACTCTTTTTGAAACCCAGTTGATCGAAACCCTCCTGCTGAACTTCATCAATTTCGAGTCCCTCATCGCCACGAAAGCCTCCCGCATGGCCTTCGCGGCCAGAGGCCGCCGGATTGTTGATTTTGGCCTTCGCCGGGCCCAAGGCTTGGCGGCTATTCAGGCTTCCCGCGCCGCGGCCATCGGCGGGATGGACGCCACCTCCAACGTTTTCGCGGCCAGGGAATATAAGCTGACCCCTTCCGGCACCCAGGCCCATTCCTGGATTCAAAGTTTCTCGGATGAGTTGACCGCCTTCCGGAAATTCGCGGAGATCTATCCCGACAATTGTATTTTGCTGGTAGACACCTACAACACTTTAAAAAGTGGTGTGCCCAATGCCATTACGGTGGCCAAAGAAATGGAAAAACAGGGTAAAAAACTCATCGGCATCCGCCTGGATTCGGGCGATCTGGCTTACTTAAGTAAGCGCGCCCGTGTGCTTCTAGATCAAGCGGAACTAACTACGGTGAAGATCGTCGTCTCTAATCAGTTGGACGAACATATCATCAAGAGCCTGTTGGATCAGGGGGCGCCCATCAACGCCTTCGGCGTGGGAACGAATTTGGTGACGGGCCAGGACACACCGGCCCTAGACGGGGTTTATAAACTAAGCCAGTACGAGGGAACCCCCTGCCTTAAAATTTCAGAGAACGTCGCCAAGACTTCCCTGCCGGGGGTCAAAAAAATTATCCGTTATACCGACCCGGAAGGGTACTTTTACGCCGACGGTATCGTTTTAGAGGATGAAAAAAGCACCGAATTCATTTATCACCCCTTTTTTCCTGAGCAAAAAAGCCGGGTGGCCCATTGTTTTCCCGAGGGAATCGTCTTTAAGGTAATGGAAGGGGGGAAATCCCTGGTGAAGACCACCGTGCAGGAAGCAGCGGCATTCGCCAAGGAAAGGCTGGCGAAACTCTCACCTGAACGGAAGCGATTCGAGAACCCACATATTTACAAGGTAGGCACCAGCCAGAAGTTGATGGACTTAAAAATCGAACTGATTCACCGGCATTCGAAAGGCAGCTGACAGTTCACAGTTGACGGTTCACAGTAAATATTAAAAGATTTAAATCATAACTGCGAACTATGAGCTGTGAACTAACAATTGAAGTTTAGTATCAAAAACAACCTCGTTCTATAATGGCATTGGAGACAGTCCCTATGAAAGCCCTGTTGATCGTCGACGTTCAAAACGACTTTTGTCACGGCGGAACCCTGGCCGTTCCCGAAGGCGATAAGGTGGTGCCGGTCATCAATCAAATGATGGCGGACTTCCAACTCATCGTCGCCTCCAAGGATTGGCACCCCAAAGACACGGTCCACTTCAAGAAATGGCCACCCCATTGTGTGCAAAACACCCTGGGGGCGGATTTCCATCCCAAACTGGACGTTTCCAAAATCAAAAAAATATTCCTCAAGGGAACCAAAAATAAGGATGACGGCTATTCGGCCTTCGAAGCCACCAGCGCGGACTTAGGGGAATTTTTGAAAAAAGAAGGCGTTGAGGACCTTTATGTCGTGGGACTCGCCACCGACTATTGCGTGAAGGCCACCGCCCTCGACGCGGACAAATTAGGTTTTGAGACCTTTGTGGTGGAAGACGCGGTCGCGGCGGTCAATGTGAAACCCGGCGACGGCGAGAAGGCCTTGAAAGCCATGGCCCATGCCGGCATTACGCTTATCAACTCTGACGAAATAACAAAAGATTAAATTGTCTTTAAATAAAAAAAGCCCCGGACAAAAGTCCGAGGCTTTTAAACTTTAAACCAAAAAAATCTATTCAACCTGCAGGTAGTTGACCCCGCCCTTGCTGATGACTTTTCCCTTCACTTCCACCGTCTCCCCGGCGTGGTCCTTGAACTTGTTGCGGGCCGACTTGAAATCCTTGTCGACCGGCACGAACAGGTCGCCGCCGTGGAGCAGGGCCAATTCGCCGCCGCCGCTGATGCACTTTATCGCGCATTTCTTGTGGTCGGCTCCCGCCTCGCCCTTGCCCGTATAGCAGGCCACATCCACCACTTCATACTTCTTAGCTTTGCTGGCCATTTTCTTTTCGCCGGCAAAGGTCGCTTGGGTCATCGCCAATAACATCAGGGTGGCGACAACGGACATGAGAACTTTCTTCATGTTGACAGCCTCCAAATTAAAATTTTAAAACAGGTAGGAGTTTAATGGGTTTTTAAGACCATTTAAAGACCGAACCAACAAAAACTAGGCGGGTCTGAGACCCGCCCCTACATTTAAAAAACATCGATTTTCCCTCGCCCCTTGCGGGAGAGGGTAGGGTGAGGGTGTCTTAGTAGATTTAAATCACCCTCATCCTGGCCTTCTCCCGCTTGTCGGGCGTAGCATTGGCGAGGTCTAATCAAGGGATAAGGATAATTATCTTAAGATTCGTGCGTCCACATTACTTATCGTCATAATTCCACTGCCAGAGGGAGTCGCCGGGAAATTTTTTATTCTTCGCCAGGTTCTTCACTTCGGACTTGAAGGATTGCACCACCCGGAGTACATCCTCATCCAGCCTCTGGAAATCCAAGGTCATCTCCACCCGGTCCGGATGGACGGCCTGGTGCAGGATTTTGAGTCCGGGAAAACGGGCTGGGAGATTCTTCAGGGCCTGCTTCACATAAACAAGAAGATCTTCCGTCAGGAGTGGGCTGTGCTGGGCCGTGTAGATCGTAAGATGATGGAGATCGTCTTGCTGGTTCAAGGATGAAGGGCTTTCAAATAGCTCAAATCAAACAAGTCTTGGATATCAAAATCCTTACGGATAACTCCGTTCGCTTTCAGGTAGTTTTTGATATCTCCCATCTCGCGGATATCCCGTTCGGTCAGGTCCAGGGACCAATGGAATCCCTTTAAACTTTCGGCTAGGGCCTTTTTGGGAAACTTACTTCCCTGAGCCAAAATGTCTAAAGATTCTTTCGGATGGTTCCTCATGTAATGGTTGGTTTCCTCAGTAGCCTTCAAGAAACATTGGACCAGCCGTGGTTTTTTTTTACCAAAGGTGTTGCGCGCGGCATAAAGGCTCAAGCTCCCCGGCACCTTAGCCGAATCCACGATGACCCGGGCCTTGCCCTCCTGCTCTAATTGGGTTCGATAGGGCATCCAAAGCAGGAGGGCGTCCACAGCCCCGCTTTGCAGAGCCGGCCCCTGATCCGGACCCGCCAGGTTCACCAGTTGGACATCCGCCGCTTTCAAACCCGCCTTCGTGAGTAATTGGAAAAGAAAATAATGCAGGCTGGAACCCACTTGGGCCGCGACCTTGCGTCCCTTGAGGTCCGCCACCGAATGGATGGGGGAATCAGTCTTCACCAAAAGCGCGTTGGTGGCGGGGTTGAAGGCGGCCTTGGCGATAACCTTCAGGTCGATGCCGCCGGCCCGGGCTAAGAGAGGCGGCATGTTGCCCAGCGCCATCAGGTCCACCCGGTCCCCGGCTGCGGCCTCAACGGCCACGGGCCCGGAAAGAAAAAGAATCCATTCGACCTTTATGCCTTCTTTCACGAATGCCTTTTCGTAGAAGCCCTTGGCCTTGCCAACCTGGAGAACATTGCTGGAAGGCTGGTAGCCGATGCGGATCGTTTTCGTTTCCGAAGCGAATGCCGCCGAGAAAGAAATAAGGGTCAAACTCAATCCTAAAAATACTTTTTTCATTGTTTTCGCCTTCCTTGGAGTATTGGCGTCTTGGCGCTGGATTCGGTTTTGTTTTTACCAAAAAACTCTTTGTAAATTTCCCGGCGGGCCTTTTGGAATCCCGAGGCCCCCCTGTCCCTGGGCCGGGCCAGGCGGAGGGAGATTATTTTTTTAATCGTCCCGGGCCGCCGTGACATGACGGCCACCCGGTCCCCCAAAAAGAGGGCTTCGTCGATATCATGGGTGACCATGACCATGGTGGTGTTTTGCGCCCGCCGAATCGTGAGAATTTCTTCCTGCATTCGAATGCGAGTCAAGGCGTCCAGGGCCCCAAAGGGCTCATCGAGAAGAAGGAGTTTCGGCTGTCCCACCAGGGCCCGGGCCAGTGCCGCCCTTTGCTGCATGCCCCCGGATAATTGATGGGGATGGGCCTTCTCAAAACCCTCCAGACCCACCAGGCCTATTTGGATTTCCGCCCGGCGTTTTTTTTCAACCGCCGGCAAACTTTCGGGGCAACCGAAGGCGATATTGCCTTCCACCGTCATCCAAGGAAACAAGCGGGGTTCCTGAAAAACCATGCCCCGATCCAGCGATGGAGCTATAACTTTTTGACCCCTGAAATAAATTTCACCTTTCGTAGCCTCTTCCAATCCGCCGATGAGGCGGAGTAGCGTGGACTTGCCGCAGCCGCTTTCCCCCACGATGCAAAGAAACTCGCCCTCCCGTACCTTAAGGTCCAATTTTTCCACCGCCAACAAGGAACGCTGGCGGGTGTCGTAGCTTTTTCCAATACCTTTTAAGATAAGAAAAGGAAGGCTCATATTTTTCGTCCCGGGAAGGCGGGAGGGGCCCAGCGCGACAGCCGCCGCTCAACGGCGAGAAAAAGAAAATCAATGACAAGACCTATCAGGCCGATCACCGCTACGCCTGCCAGCATCACGTCGGGCTGGGAGACTTCGCGTGCGTACATAATCATGTAGCCGATGCCCGAGGAAGCCGCGATGAGTTCGGCACCCACCACACTGGCCCAGGCGATTCCCATAGCTACGCGAAGCCCGGTAAAAAGCGAAGGGAGGGCGGAAGGCAGGACGATCCGGGACACCAGGGTCCAGCGGTCTTTTTCCAGAACCCTGGCCACTTCCAAGTAGCGGGGATCCACGCCTCGAACCCCTTGTAAAGCGCCCAGTAAGACCGGCCAAAAACTTCCGATGGCGATGACCGTTACTTTGGAAGCCTCATCAATGCCCAGCCAGAGGATGAGGGCCGGAATCCAGGCGATGGTGGGGATGGGCCGCAAGAATCCGATTAAAAAAAAGCTGGCCCTTTCCATTCGGTTGAAAAAACCCAGGATGAATCCCAAAAGAATTCCCAGCCCCGAACCCAAGGTAAAGCCTTCCAGAACCCGCTGAAGGCTCACTCCCATGTTTCTCGCAAGATCTCCCGATTGAATGGACTGGATCAAAGCATGCCCTACGGCGCTGGGTGTAGGCAGAAGAGAGGGCCTGAGAATGCCCCTGTCGCCCAATACCTGCCAGAGAATCAAAATCAACAAGGGGATGATGAAGGGCAGCCAAAAATTTCCAAAACGCTTGGGCGGAACGGTCGGATTTTTTTTACCAGGGGCCAAGGACTTAAGGCCTTTTTGTGTTTCCGGCCAAACGGTCGGCCAGATAGCTGGAACGGGTCAGAGGGCTGGCCTGGACGGACATCCCCAAGGTTTTTCCATATTCGATAAAGCGCTGGTAGCGGTCCAAGGGAACATATTCCACCACCTCCAGCGTGGAGCCGGGCGGCTTTAAATACTGGCCCATCGTGAAAAATTTTACACCGGCCTCCGCCGCGTCCATTAAAACCTCGAACACTTCTTCTTCCGTTTCCCCAAAGCCCAGCATGAGCCCCGCCTTCAGCATCACTTTTGAAGAATCGCTATTCTTTTTGTACCAACGGAAAAGATCCAACGATCTCTGATAAATCGCCCCGGGCCGGATCGGACCATACAGCCGGGGTACGGTCTGTAAATCATGAGCGAGAACATCGGGAGGCTGTTGAAGAAGAATTTCAAAAGCTTCTGGTTTACCCAAAAAATCCGGTACGAGTATTTCGATCTTGAGCGCGGGATTAAAATCCCGGAGCGCCTTCACGATCTTGGTGAATTGGGTTGCGCCGCCATCGGGTAGTTCATCCCGGTTAGGGGAAGTCATAACGAGATAGCGGACGTTCAGAGCCTTGGCGATTTCCACCACCTGGGCTGGTTCGTTGGAATCTAAAGATTTCGGCCGCCCTGTCGTGACCGCGCAGAAGGGACAGCCCCTCGTGCAGATGGAACCCATGACCATGATGGAGATGGTCCCATGCTGGGGCAGGCATTCCCCCCGGTTGGGACACTTGGCCTCCTCACAAATGGTGTGGATGCCGTTCATAGGAAGCTTGGCGATGGCGTCGCGGAAAAGATATTTGGGATTAGGATTGATAAGGAACGCGGGAACGGCGGTTGTTTTATTTTGAACCAGCATTAAAAACCCCTAACAAAAAATCAGTTTTACCACCAAGGTCACCAAGTACACCAAGAAAAGCGAAAACCAAATAGGTTGGAAGTCCAAAAAAATCCAGGCTTTGATTTTATCCTTCTTGGTGAACTTGGTGACCTTCGTGGTTCAAATGGGTTTTGATTTAAAGTTTCTTTACCAGTTTCGGTTCCTTCACGGCCTTGACCTCGTCCAATCTCGAGACGGGCGTCGAGTAGGGCGCGTTTTTGAAGACGTCCGGATTGGTTTCCATTTCTTTACGGATCTGGATCATCACCTTCGCGAACTCATCCAAAGTGGCTTTAGTTTCGGTTTCCGTGGGCTCAAACATCATGGCTTCCGGCACCACCAGTGGGAAATAAATGGTGGGCGGATGGTAGTTGAAATCGATCATGCGCTTGGCGATATCCAGCGCCGAGATGCCGTATTGTTTCTTTAAGGGCTCAGCGGTAAAGACAAACTCGTGCTTGCAAACCCGGTCAAAAGCCAGAGGATAGTGGTTCCGTAAAAGCGCCAAAAGATAGTTGGCGTTCAAGGTGGCGATACGCCCGATGCGCTCCAGGCCTTCTTTGCCGTTGCGCTTGCAATAGGCGAGGGAACGGACCAAAACTCCGTGGTTTCCCACGTTGCTTTTCATGCGCCCGATGGATTGGGGCGAACCGGATTTTAAATAATAGCGGTTCCCTTCTTTGAAAGCCCTCGGCTCCGGCAAATAAGGCTCCAGAGTTTTGCTGCAGCCGACCGGACCCGAACCAGGTCCGCCGCCGCCATGGGGCTGAGAAAAAGTTTTATGAAGATTTAAATGCACCAGATCGAACCCCATATCCGCCGGACGGCAGATCCCCACAATGGCGTTCATATTGGCGCCGTCATAATAAAGAAGTCCCCCCGCGTCATGCACAATCTTGGCCACTTCCAAAATATGTTCCTCGAACAACCCGAGCGTGCTGGGGTTCGTCAGCATCAAGACCGCCGTGTCCTTGCCCACCTTGGCTTTCAGCGCGGCCACGTCCATGTTGCCCCTAGCGTCCGTCGGGATCGAAACCGTGTTCCAGCCCGCCATGGTGGCGGAAGCCGGGTTGGTGCCATGGGCCGAGTCCGGCACGATCACATTGACCCTTTGCGGTTCTCCCCTATCGGCGAAATATTTTCGGGCCATCAGAAGAGCGGTGAGCTCCCCTTGGGCTCCGGCGGCGGGCTGAAGGGTTAAGGCGTGGCAGCCCGTAACTTCCTTGAGCCACTGTTCCAATTCATAAATCACCTGGAGCGCGCCTTGAACTTCGTCTTCCCTTTGGGCGGGATGGATATTGGCCCAATTATCGTGGAAGGCGATTTCCTCGTGGACCCTCGGGTTGTATTTCATGGTGCAGGAACCCAACGGATAAAAACCGCTGTCGATACAGAAGTTCTTCTTAGCGAGAGCGGTATAGTAGCGGATCAATTCCACCTCAAAGTGGGCGGGAATGTTGGGCGCCGGACGGTTCCCGATCCAGGCGGGCAGGGCCTTCGGTTTTTCGTGCACTTTTCCTTTATGCGCGGCTCCCGAAAATTCCTCACAAGCTGAAAGAAAACTTTCTAAATCCTCCACATGGGTCATCTCGGTGCAGCAAACGAGCACGCAATCCTTGAACTCCGGATAATCGGCGGATAAATCGTAAGGTGCGACCAACCCCCATTCCGCCAGGAAATCCCCGAACCCGGGCTTGGGCGGCCGGACCACAAATTCATTGGAGTATCGAATGGATTCAATCTTGAAGCCGGGGAATTTGGAAAGTCCCTCCGCCAGAAAATGCGCGTTGGCAACGCCTTGCTTCGCGACCTCCTGCGCTCCCTTGCCGCCCTTGAAATAAAGCCAGGCCGAAGCGAAGTTGGCCATGAGGGATTGGGTCGTGCAGACGTTGCTCATGGCCCGCTCACGGCGGATATGCTGTTCCCTCGCTTGGAAGGTAAGGACTAGGCCTTCTCGTCCTTCCCGGTCGGTCGTAGCGCCCACAATGCGGCCCGGCATCTGGCGGATATCGGCCATTTTGGCGGTTAAAAAACCCGCGTGGGGCCCGCCGAAAGCCAGGATATTGCCAAAGGACTGGGCGCTCCCGGCGCAGGCGTCCACGCCTAGGGAACCGGCCGTCGGCATGAGGGCCATATTCATGGCCTCCGCCACGGCCAGGACGAAAAAAGCGTTCTTGGCCTTGCAGATTTTCCCGGCCTTCTCCACTTCCTCAAAGGTCCCGAAAAAATTGGAAGACTGGAGAACCACCACGGATTCGGGCGTGATCATCTTTTCTAAAGCCGTCAGATCCGTCTCCGTTCCCTTCAAGGGGATTTCAACGATTTTAATATTTTTCGGCGCCAGATAAGTGGCGATGGTTTGGCGGTATTCGGGGTGCAAAGCCCGGGACAAGAGAACCTGGCTCGGGTTTTTACGGGCGCGCATGCCCAGCAGAACCGCTTCCGCCACGGCGGTCGCGCCGTCATATAAAGAAGCGTTGGATACTTCCAGCCCGGTCAGTTCCACCATGTAAGTTTGAAAATCATAGAGAACCTGCAGGGTTCCTTGCGAAATCTCAGGCTGGTAGGGCGTGTAAGAAGTCAGAAATTCAGGCCGGGTGACCATGGCCTTCACGGCCGCGGGAACCTCATGGTAATAGAGCCCCGCGCCCAAAAAACAGGGCCGGTCGGAAACGGGCTGGTTGTTTTTGCCGATGAGATTGAACCAGCGCTTGAGTTCGGGTTCGGAAAGCCCCGCCGGAACATTGAGGCCGTTTTTGAGGATTTGGGAAGGCGGCACATCTGAAAAGAGGTCGTCGAGGGACTTAACGCCGATGGTCTTCAGCATTTCATTTTCGTCTTCAGGGGTGATCGGGATGTACGCCAAAATTTTGCTCCGCAAATTTTAATAACTGTAGGGGCGGCATTCATGACGCCTGGGCGCGATAAATCGCGCCCCTACAAGCTTTTAATGAGCGACGATCGTCTTGAGATAATCGGCTTCCACCATGTATTCGTCCAGGGCCTTCGGGTTGTCCAACTGCACAACCGCGATCCAGCCCGCCCCTTCCGGGTCTTCGTTGACAAGGGAGGCCTTGTCTTTGAGCGCGTTATTGACTTCGACCACCGTGCCAGCGGGGGAATAGGCGTCGGCCACAGCCTTGACCGATTCGAGGATGCAGAGGCTTTGCTTTTCCGCGAGTTTTTTTCCAACATCCGGCAGTTCGACAAAAACAACGTCTGACAATTCATGAGCCGCGTGCTTGGAAATACCGATGCGGACCTTGCCGCTCCCTAAATCCTCATACCATTCGTGGGTCTTGGCGAACTTGCGCATGGAGGCTCCTTGAAAGGCAGCGGTCGGCGGATAGCTGTTAGATTTTAGCTAACAGCCAATGGCTAACGGCTACCAGCTAAACGAATTTTTCGTGGAATGGTGTTGGAGAGGCGTGGTGAAGGCAAAACTATATCAAAAACCGGGAAGTTTTCCAGCTTATTGATGGCTGATTTTTTGAAGAACACCTTTGATAAAATCCGTCTTGGCCTCGGTATAGGCCTCTCGGTCGATGGAAAATTTCACCGCCAATTCCTTTTTCAAAGTTTCATACCGTCGGGCGTCTTCCACATGGTTCTTCAAGTAGTCGCGAAAAGCCAAATGCTCCTTCCAGAGAGGACTTTGATATTCCATGAGGTGAATTTGGTGGGTCCGTCTTTCACCGTAGGGCGGCATCCCCTTGACAAAAAACCAATGATATTCATCGAAAGCATCTTTCCCATGGATAAAGCTAATCGATTCAAGAGGTTGAATTAACTGAGGCCAACGTTCTCGAGATTCCAGGGCCATCATGATGTCGATAATGGGTTTTGCGGCCAGGCCTGGTATGGAGGTGCTGCCAATATGTTCAATTAAAAGTCCGGAAGCCTGCGAGAGCGCTTTTCGAAGAGCCGCTTCCTCTAGGGCATAAAGGCTGGGCCAAGAGGGGTCATAAGGCGCGATCTCGATCCTGTCTTTTTGAGGATCATAACCGGGTGGAAGATGATGCTTAGGCGGCACGGCCCCTCCGAACCAGTCTGGCTGGGTTTAATATTTAATAATACCGACCTCAACAAAGGTCTTATAGAAAGCGTAAACCGCCAGTAGGGCAATACCGGCATAAACCAAAAGAATCAAAAGCTTTTTGAAACCCGAGAGTGGTTTTTTTACCTTTGCTTCCATCGGCATTTCATCGAGCATTTCAAACCTCCGCCCTTTATTTGGCTTTGGATTTGGTGACATGACGCACCCAGGGCAGTTTGGTTGTAACCGCGGGGACCGCCTTTCCCCGAATATCAACGGCCAGGGGTTTGTCGAGAAACTCCGCCTTCACGTAAGCCAAGGCGATTCCCTTTTTGAGTGAGGGGGAAAAAACACCGCTGGTGACGACGCCCACTTCCTGTCCCTCGGAAATGATTTTGTAATGGGAACGGGGAATGTTGTTGCCCTCCAGCGTCAACCCGATCAATTTGCGGCTTGGGGTTTTGTTAAGCGCTTCCCTGCCGAAAAATCCGCCTTCTTTTTCCATCTTCACGGCCCAGCCCAACCCTGCCTCGAAAGGCTGGGTGGTTTCATCAATATCATTGCCATGAAGCGGGAGCCCCGCTTCCAGCCTCAAAGAATCTCTAGCGCCCAGCCCGCAGGCTGTTACTTCCGGCTCGGCCGTGAGCAGGTCCCAAATCATCGGCGCGTCTTTTACGTCCACCATGATTTCATAACCATCTTCCCCGGTGTAGCCGGTGGCCATGATAAAAACTGATTTTCCCTGGAGGGTGCCGCGCCCAAAACCGAAATAAGGAACTTTATCCAGGTCCACATCCTTCACGAGTCGTTTTAAAACCGCATCCGCCTTCGGGCCTTGCAGGGCGAGTAAAGCGGTCGAGTCCGAAAGGACCTCCATGGTTAAATCCTTGCCCGAAGACAAGCGCTTCAAATGCTCCACGTCCGTTTCCCGGCCCCCGGCGTTAATAATCCAGAGGAACCGATCGTTGGCTTCTTTATAGATGATGACATCATCGATGACGCCGCCTTTATCGTTGAGGAGGAATCCGTATAAAGCGCTGCCAATAGGGCATTTCGTCAAATCATTGGTGAAAGCGTATTGGGAAAGTTTGTAAGCTTGCGGGCCGTGGATTCGGAGCCGGCCCATGTGGGAAATGTTAAAAAGTCCGGCGCTGGTTCGGGTGGCCTCGTGCTCGGCCAGAATGCCCTTGGCGTAGGAAACGGGCATGTTCCAGCCGTGGAAATCCACCAGCTTGGCGCCGTGGGCCTGGTCCCATTCCAAACAAAAGGTATTTCGCATAAATAATCCCAAGAATTTTATGAAAGACTGCGCTTACTTTACTTGAACCCCAATCCCAAGAAAAGACCATAGTTTGGTAGAATGCGCCTCCCTGTGCCGATGCATCATTTTTACGGCACCTTAAAGGAATGTCGGCATGAACGACCCAGCTCTCATCACTGAAATTAAAAACGCGATCGCCAAGCGCCGAACCTTCGCCATCATCAGCCATCCGGACGCTGGCAAGACCACCTTGACCGAAAAACTCCTGCTTTATTCCGGCATGATCCAGACCGCGGGCATGGTGCGAGGGCGCAAGGGCGGCAAAGTGGCCGTCTCCGATTGGATGGGCATGGAACAGGAACGGGGTATTTCCATTACCGCCTCGGCCATGCAGTTTCCTTATAAGAAAGCCGTG
Source organism: uncultured bacterium (assembly GCA_964531065.1). GTDB lineage: Bacteria > Oederibacteriota > Muellerivitia > Muellerivitales > Muellerivitaceae > PALSA-1180. The sequence goes on along the minus strand of CAZHFP010000004.1, from coordinate 19,608 downwards.
ATCAACGTGTTGGACACGCCTGGCCATCAAGACTTTTCCGAGGACACCTACCGCACCTTAACCGCCGCCGATTGCGCCATCATGGTCATTGACGCGGCCAAGGGTGTGGAGACCCAGACCCGCAAGCTCTTTGAGGTCTGCCGCCTTCGGGGAATCCCCGTCATGACCTTCATCAATAAGATGGACCTACCCGGCCGGGATCCTTTGGACCTGATGCAGGAAGTCGAGCAGGTGCTGGGTATCCATTCTTCCCCAATCAACTGGCCAGTAGGAAGCGGCCGGGAATTTGTGGGTGTGGTGGACCGGCGGGTAGGCGACTTGCTTCTCTTCACCAAAAAATCCGTGGGCGGCGCCTCCAAAGCCGCGGTCGAGAGAATTTCGTTAAAGGATCCGGACATCAAATCCCACGTTTCCGAGGAGCTCTGGGAAATTCTACAACATGACATGGAATTGCTGGAAATCGCTGGAAACCCCTACGAACGCGAAAGCTTCCTGAAAGGAAAAGTCACTCCGGTATTTTTCGCATCCGCCTTGACCAATTTCGGTGTCGAGCCATTTTTCGACGCTTTCGTCGAGATGGCTCCGCCGCCCGGCCCCCGGCTGGCCGATACCCCCCAGGGTGAAATTACCATTGATCCGGTTGAAAAATCCTTCAGCGCTTACGTTTTTAAACTTCAAGCCAACATGAATCCCAAACACCGGGACAGCACGGCTTTCCTAAGAATCTGTTCGGGCCGGTTTGAGCGCGACCTAGTCGTGAAGCACCACCGGTTGAACAAGGAACTGCGCCTCTCCCGCCCCCATTCCATGCTGGCCCAGGACCGCAACACGGTGGATCTAGCCTATCCGGGCGATGTGGTGGGCGTCATCAATCCCGGAATTTTTTCCATCGGCGATACTATTTCCCTCGACGGGGGTTTTAACTTTAAGCCCCTGCCTTCCTTCCAGCCGGAAATTTTCGCGCGCGTCCGCCCAAAAGATGTGGGCAAGCGCAAATCCTTCGACAAGGGTGTGGAACAAATGACCGCCGAAGGCACCGTCCAAATGCTCAGCAGTTGGGATGGATTGGAATTTTTTGTCGCTGCGGTCGGACGGCTTCAGTTCGATGTTTTGCAGTACCGTTTAAAGGGTGAATATGGCGTTGAAACCGAATTGGAGCTTCTTCCCTTTCAATGCAGCGCCTGGCTAGTGGGCGATCCCGAAGCTTTCGACGCCCCCGTTGCCATCCTTAAAACCAAGGACAAACGGGGCCGCCCGGTGATCCTCTTCCGCACTTCCTGGGACAAGGAATATACAAAAAAGAAATGCCCCAACTTTCAATTGGAAGATATGGCTTGAAGAACCAGGTTCCCGGTTTTTTATGTTAAAATTCACTTCATGCAAAAAAGAGTAATAGGGTCCCTTTCCACATACGTTCCATTCAATGCTTGGGTTTATTTTTTAATCTTTCTTGTCTCCAACGCTTTCCTTTCCTATGTTCCATTAAGTCTTCCCGCCAAACTTTGGATTGGCACCTTCGGTCTGTTTCTGCCCTTCGCTTTCGCAATTTGGACAATCGGGGAGGGCCGGTTACGGACTAAAAATTCAAATCGTAGTTTGAGCAAACTATTCACTCCCGCCTCTAAAGGAAGTGAACCAGTGGCTTGGCTTTGGCTTGTATTCATCGGTCTTCTTTTATTCACGCGGTTTTACCGGCTCACCACCCTTCCTTTTTGGCCCCTTTCCGATGAAGGCATTGAAGCCCTGCTGGGAATGAACTTGTCCCATCATTGGTCCTGGAACTTGCTTTGGACTCAATCCCGGGTTGAACCCATTATGTATTGGATGCTGGGATTATATTTTAAACTAGTGCCGCCTTCCCTTTTCTCTATCAGGTTTTTTCCCGCCTTCCTTTCCCTTTTGACCGTTTATGCCGCTTATCGGGCTGCCAAACAGTTTTTTGAAAACTATCCCTCGCTGCTCATAACCTGGATAACCGCCTTTGCCTTCTGGGAGCTAACCTTGACCCGGCTTTGTTCTTTGGTCATCCTGGTGCCCCTATTCCAATGTTTTTGTTTTGAGTGGTTGGGACGCTTCCGAAATTCCCAAAAGAACGGTTCCCCATGGATAAATTTACTGGTCCTTACGGCCATGGCGGGGGCCGGATTTTACACCTGGTCTAATTGGGCAGGCGTCTGGCTCGTTTTATTGACGGCTGTTGTATTTCACAGCGTAACCCTCAAACCCAGTCGTCCTATTTTTATTCTGGTTTTTGTGGCCTTATCGGCAATTATTACGCTGCCTCTGGTGGGAGCGCGTTTAGCTCCCGGAGAAATGAACCATCTCCGGCACCTGAGCGAGTGGGATGTCTGGAAAACCTTTCCTTTGTATCTGCAGGGTCTCTTTTGGAATGGTTCCGGTAGTTTTCCCTTTGGACCAAATTGGGGTGGGTTGTTAAACCCCATCCTCGCGGCCATGCTGTTCATCGGTTTGCTTCATCTTATCCGTAGCCAAAGTTTTCTTTTGGTTGGAACCGTATTCCTTTGCCTCTTTTTCTCCTCTCTGCCCGGACTCTTATCCCATGGGCTTGATCTTTATCGGATTTTACCCCTATTCCCTCTTCTCATGGTTTTGACCGCCGCCGGAGCCCTCAGCCTTGCTCCGCGCGGAAAGAAGTCCTGGCGGTTGGGCGGCATCATGATTTTGATCTTGGGATCCTGCTTTTTAGATGGCTTCAACTATTCGGCGCATTATGCCCAGATTGAAAAAGTTGATCCGAAACTCCAATGGCGTAATACCGAATATCACCACGCTTACGAAATTCTTGAAAAATTCAGCCGGGAATCCGGACCCATGTATGTTTTCTCTGAATTCAACATGGATTACGATAACAAGACCCTCAATATCGCTTGTTATCCCTTTGATGTCCTCCAGAACCACTCCCTTCCCAAAATTGTCCCTCGGTGGTCTGCCGTCATTATTAATGCCCGATACGCCCCTTTTCTTATTAAAAATTTCCCCGGCTTGAAATTTGGTATCTTAAAAACCGACAAGCAGGGGCCGAAAGACCCGGCCCCATTCGGAATATTCCTAATTCCCGTTTCTGAAATTCCCCAAGATCGATTGGCTCGTTGGATCCAAGCCGATTTAGTTTACCGGCAATTAAATCTCGAAATCAAAAACAATATTTCTAATGATTTATGGAAACAATGCTCGGTGTTTCTCCAAGACAGGAAAGATCAGATCACGGGAGACCGATTCCTCCAGTCGTTCTATTGGGAAAAAATCGCTTTTTTCAATTACTTGGAAGGAGACTTTAACTCCGCGGCACTGTCCTATCAAAACGCCATTCAACAGGGCTATCCCGCCGCCCACCTTTACTATGATCTAGGTGTTTCTTTAAACGCGGCAGGAAAAGGAGAGGAAGGCAATCAAGCTATAAAAAAAGCACAGGCTCTTTAATAAAATCTTGCCCCTCGGTTAAAATCCCGCGTATACGGGCCGGCTGGTCAGACGGTTGTGTTCTTTCTCGAGCCAGCAGGATAGGCAAAAATCCAAGCCGTTTTCCTCAAGGACAAAGGTTTTTCTTTCGCCTTGAACCCGGCAACGGTCGCATTCAAAAAAATCTTCCTCAAACCCGGGGTTTCTTTCATTTAACCGCATATTTTTTCACCCTCAAGACGGCTTCCTGGCGTTCTTTTTGGTTTATTTCCCTGAGGCAATTCCAACAAAATATTTCCCCCTCTTCTTCCGCCATATCGGCGCACAACTCGCCGATTCTTTGGCATCGGTCGCATTGAAACAAAATACTTTCGGAGAAAGGATCGAGTTTCAACATGAAATCCTCCTGGAGCTTGGTTTATTTTGAGCGTAGAGGAGGCGTCGTTGGGAACAATGATCGCAGGGGAAGGTTAAGCGCTTGTTACAGGTTCTCGCCCGCTTCGTAAAAACCGCTGTTTACGAAACCCCAGCGATTTTCGCGGGTTTTAGAATCGCGGGGCCGAAAAACTCTTCCAAAGCTTTAGCGAAATGCTCCAGGGAGTACTTTTCGGTGGAAAGCTTAACCAAGGCGTAGCGTTCCAGATCATCCAGTTGGATCCAATCCGCGGGAGTGACCAGGGCCTTCAACCGTAAAGCCCTCAAGTAAACCCCTTCGGGGACCCGGGCCAGGTTTTCCCACTGGCTTTTTTCCATCTGAGAAGCCTGAGGATCTTGTTTTTCTAATTTTTCTTTGAGTCCGCGGAGGAGGTAGCCGAGATACTCGTTATAGCATTCCATTTCGCCCTGGCTGCGGACGGAAAGATGGCAAAGAACGTTTTTCTCTTCGGCTGAAAAACGGTTCCAGTATTTTAAGGGTAGAGCCGCTCCTATCCGGTCTAATTTATATTGAGTCGATAGGGGAACGGAGGGGAGCTTTTCGTAAATCCCTTCCTCAAACTTAAACTTTCGAAACATGGTGGCCGCCCGGCGGTGGACTTGAATTACCGGGTAATAAAGCAATAGTTGTACCAATGGACTCAAGGGGCCCGAAAAGGTAAAGAGCTTCAATAAACCTTGGGGAAGGGGCTTTCCTTGGGAACGAGTGGAAATTCTCGGTATGAGAAACAATAAAACAGCGGGACAAAATTGTAGAAACAACCGAAAAAGACCAGCTTTTGGGGAGATTTAGCTTAGTACTTCGGAACGATGTGAACTTCGTTAATACTCTGGGGAGGGGCGAAGGTTAGGGCCTGCTTAGAACAAAGCTTGTCGTTAGGACGGAAAAAATAACCCCACTTGTTCATGCAGGTTCTCTGGGTGTAGTAAAAACGGTACTTGGAAACATTTTCATTGGCGACGTTGATCACCCGGCCGGTATAAAAATAAGGCTTGGTTTGGACATAGGTTTTGGTCTGGCGGGTTTGATAGGGCCACTTCCAATTGAATTTGGTCGTAACCTTATCGTTATAAATGACTTCAAGTGGACGGGCTTGCGCCGCGCCCACAATGAATAAAAGGCTGAGAATGAGAATAGATTGAATGAAGGCTTTCATGACACCCCTTGAGTTTTCGTCCCAAGACCTAACGGATCATTCCCCTGTTTCTTGAGGGCTATTTAACGGCCTTTTTCAATGGATTTCAAATATTTCCGTCAGCGTTGGATGGGGATGGCTCCGCTCGCAGGGGAAATTCCCCCTGCGTACCCCGTCGCACATCGGTGGGGGCTATCGCCCCCACTCCCCTCCATCCCATCCCTTTAATGAACTTCGAAAATCTCTGTCAAAGTAGGATGGGGATGAATCACTTTCCCGAGTTTTTCAACCGTGAGCCTTTGGGAGACCAATACACAGGCCTCGCCGATAAGATTGGTGGCTTCCGGCCCGGCCAGATGGACTCCTAATATCTTTCCCGAATCTCCGTCTACCACCATCTTCGCCCAGCCCTGGATTTCCCCCAGGATGCGCGCCTTGCTGTTGGCCGCGAAATTATTTTTATGAACCATCACGTTTTTAAACTGAAGCTTGGCCTCAGCCTCGGTCAATCCCACCGCGGCGATTTCCGGCGAGGTGAAAATCACGTGGGGAACCTTAGCGTCATCCATTTTGTCAGCCAAAGCCCCCCTTTGGAGATGGTCCGCCGCGACACGGGCATGTTCGTAAGCCGTATGCGCGTAAGGGTACTTGCCGGTCAAATCGCCGAGGGCGTAAACTTTTTTCACGGAAGTTTCCAAAAATTCGTTGGTTTCAATTTTTCCCGCTTGGGTTTTCAACCCCAGAGAAGGAATGCCGGCCCGGTCGGAGTTGGGCGTCCGGCCCACGGCCACCAACACCATCTCCTCATCCTTTATTTTAATCTCAGGAACCCCCAGTTCCACTTCCACTCCCAGCTTGCGCACGGCATTTAAAAGAACCTGGCCCAATTCCTCGTCCATGTTCGGAAGAATTTTAGGAAGCAAATCCCCCATCCGAACCCGGACGCCTAGTTGGGCGTAAAGGCAAGCGAACTCCAACCCGATAACGCCGGCTCCCACAATGAGCAGAGATTTGGGCAAGCGCGGTTGGGACAATAATTCATCACTGGTCACAGTGGATCCGCCTAAAGGAAATGGCGGGATCGTCTTGGGCCTGGAACCCACGGCCAGAATAAGGCTCGCGCCTTGATACTCTTCACCCGCGCATTTGATCAAGCCAGGCCCCGTGACTTCCGCCTCGCCCTGAATCACTTCCACTTTGGCGCCTACGAGCGTGGATTGGATGCCTCTCTCTAAAATGGAAAGTGTTTTTTGAGTGCGGTCCACCAGGGTTTGAAAGTTCAGCCGGACATTTTCCGCCTCGATGCCCCAGGCTTTGCCTTCCTTCACCAGGGCGTGAAAACGGACGGCGGCCGACTGGAGGAGTTTGGTGGGAATACATCCCACGTGAAGACAGGAGCCGCCCAGTTTTTTCTTCTCAAAGAGCGCGACTTTTTTTCCCTGTTGGGCCAGGAGTTGGGCGGAGCGGTAGCCGCCCGGCCCTCCGCCCACAATCAGAACGTCGAAGTTCTTCATAAACAAAAAACCTTTCGAACAGGATGAAATGGGTTATAGCTTCAATGATGGAAGAGCCGGGGTCAAGACCTTTTCAAAATGAACCCCGTTTGATTCAAAGGCTTCCGTCAGCTTTTTTTCCAACTGCTCGCCGGTGACAGCCGGAAGGGAATTTTCGTCATTGAGCCCCCTCATATTGTCCAATCCGGCGCCGGGAAAAGCTTTTTTCCATTCCTCGGCCACGGATAAAAGCAGGACTCCCTGTTGGAGAAAAATATCCCCCCGCCGGGCCTGGGCTCCCCCCGCAACTTTTTTTCCCTGAAAAGTTAATTCGGCCAGGGACGGGGCGGAAAAACAATGGGGGTCCCCCAGCCCCAAGTGTTTAGCCTGGGTGAGCGTGACCTCCCGTCCCAGCGAGGCAAGGCCCTGGGCTAATAGACGGCTTATTTTTTGGTAGCTGGTAATTAGATCCCCTCCTACCCGCGGGTCCTTTTGGGACGCTACGATGGAATAACAAAGGTCATTCATTCCATGAATCACGGCCCTACCGCCCGTCGGCCGGATTTCATAAGGATAGGGAAGTTGATCGAGTTTGATTCGGCGGGCTTCCAAACGCCCAAGGGTGAGGGTGGGGCTGGAGAAGGAAAAAAAACGAAGCAGGGGGGAATGCCCCTCTTCAAATCCCTGGTAACATTCCTCGTCATAAGCCATTTGGCCGTTTTGAGGGATAAAAGAGGAAGGGATGAGGCGCCAGTTCATTAGAATTCCAGTGAGGAGTTATAAAATTTTATTCAAAACCGCTGAACATCGTCAAGGGTTCAGGATAATCCCCGCCTGCCCATCCACTTTTTTCCCGTGAATAAACAATAATCCCGCGCGTCGGGGTCCCCTTTTAGCGTGGAGCCCTTCCGGCTGGTTTCCCAGGAATGAGCCTGGGTTAAAAAAATAGTGGCCGCCGATGTGCCGGGCCGTAGGTTCGAAATCCCGGCCATAGACCAATACCTGCACCGGCGCTTCCTCAAACTGTTTTAAAATCCATTTTTTTAACCCATGGGGTTTGCCGTATCCGTGAATGAGCCCCAAGGTCACCGGCCCCGCCCGCCAGGATTGCCGGACGTAAAGATCCGATCGAACATAGGAATCCTCGGCGTTGCCGCATACCGCTTTCGTCGGCGCCAATTTCCCCAATTGATCCAGCACCCTCATGTCCCCCACCGGGCCCGCGTGAAGAATAGCGTCCACACCCTTGAAAACCTTCTTGAGGGCGAGTAATTCCATCGGCGACAAGACCGTTTGGGTATCCGCCAACACGCCGAAAACCAACGCTCTCTCCTTTTTTGACTTCAAGGTTCGTTCACCTTACACTATGGCCCACGCTACCACAAGCTGACTTAAGTCATCTGACCGCCGGGGGTTTCATGAAAATCGCCGTTTGCCAAATCAATACCACCATCGGCGATTTCGACGGCAACGTCGAAAAAGTTTCGTCCTGTTTAAAAAAAGCCAAGGACGCCGGCTGCGACCTAGCCCTTTTCCCCGAGCTGACCTTAACCGGCTATCCTCCCCGGGATCTGCTCGACCGCTATACCTTTTTCGAAAAGGCCCAAATGGCCGTTCTCCAGGTGGCTCAAGCGGCCAAGGGAATCCTGGCGGTCGTGGGAACGATTCTAGAAAATCCAGAAAAGGGTAATCCCCTTTTTAACGCCGCACTGGCGGTCAAGGACGGAAAGGTACTTCATACTTATAAGAAGGTTCTCCTACCCAATTACGATGTGTTTGACGAGGCCCGCTATTTCTCGCCCGCGCCCCATCCCGAACCACCCTTTACCTACAAAGATTTGAAAATCGCCGTGACGATTTGCGAGGATATTTGGAACGCGGAGGGGGTTCCCACCCACCGGCTTTACGCCAAAGACCCGGTGGAGGAATTAGCCAAAGGAAAACCAAACCTAGTTCTCAACTTATCCGCCTCTCCCTTCCACTCCTCCAAGTTATCGGTCCGCCAAACCCTATTAAAGGATGTCACCCGCAGGACCAAAGCTCCGGTCCTTTATTGCAATTTGGTCGGAGGCAATGACGAGCTTATTTTTGACGGTTGCAGCATGGCCGTGGACGCGGTGGGAAATATTTTCCAAGTGGGAAAAAGTTTTGAGGAGGATTTTTTCATTTTTGACACGGAAAATCCGTCCTTGAAGCCAACGACGACGCCAGAAAGCGAAACCGCTAAGATTTACCAGGCTTTGGTAACCGGCACCCGGGACTATGTGCGCAAATGCGGCTTTTCCCAGGTGCTGATCGGCCTCTCCGGCGGAATTGATTCGGCACTGGTGGCCGCGATCGCGGCGGAAGCCTTAGGGCCTGAAAATGTCATGGGAGTCACCATGCCCTCCCTTTTTTCTTCCAAGGGTTCGATCGAGGATTCGAGAGCCCTCACGGAAAATTTAGGGATCGAATTCAAGAACGTGCCCCTCACGCCCCTTTTGGAGGAGTCGTTAAAAACCCTGGCGCCTGTTTTCAAGGATTCTCCCCAAGACACCACCGAAGAAAACATCCAAGCCCGGCTCCGGGGCCTGCTCCTGATGGCTCTCTCGAATAAATTCAACCGGCTGGTCCTTTCCACCGGCAACAAAAGCGAACTAGCGGTGGGCTATTGCACCCTTTACGGCGACATGTGCGGAGGATTGGCGGTGATATCGGATGTTCCCAAGGGTTTAGTGTATAAGCTCGCCCGGCACGCCAACCGTGAAAAGGATTTGATCCCGGACGCCGTCTTTACTAAGCCACCCTCGGCCGAACTGCGCCCGAATCAAACCGACCAGGACAGTTTGCCGCCCTATGACACCTTGGACGCGATCCTTCGGTTATATATCGAGGAAAACCAGACGCCGGCTAAAATTGAGAAGGCCGGATTCGATGCCCACGTGGTCCGTGACATTTTGAAAAAAATTAACCAAAATGAGTTCAAGCGCCGCCAGATGGCGCCGGGACTGAAGGTCACCACCAAAGCCTTCGGCATGGGACGGCGGATCCCCATCGCCCAAAAATTTAGAGACAGCTGACAGTTCATAGCCGACAGCTGGCAGCCAGGAAAAAAATGAAAAAAAACATTGTTGAGGTCACCAAAGAAATTTCGTTCGAGGCCGCCCATTATCTCCACAACCCGAAATGGGACCGGGTTAAGAATTTACAGGTCTTCAAAAAATGTTCGGGGTTCCGGGGAGACGACATGAAAGCCTCCCACTTCCCCCATGGCCATTCCTACCGCTTAAGGGTTTCCGTCCGCGGCCCGGTGAGCCACGAAACGGGATTCGTGATTGATTTTAAAATTCTAAAGGAAATCCTGAAAAAAAACGTATTCGACCGCTTCGACCACCGGTTTATCAATCAAGAGGTGGAACCTTTTAAAAGCAACCCCCAATTACAAACCACCGTGGAAAATTTAACCGGCGCGATGTGGAAACTTCTGGAGCCATCCTTGAAAAAGGAAAAGGTATCCCTGATCGAGATCGCTCTCTGGGAAACACCCACCAGTTTCGCGGTCTACCGGGGCGGAAAATAACCGTTAAAAATTAAAGGATAGGGTTTCAGGTTCGTGGGAAGCTTCAACGCATTGTTCGTCGTCATGAGAGACGTTGTTGACCCAAGCCCCCACCTGGTAGGCCTCCATCTTTTCAGCGGGATAGGGATTGAAAAGTTTATGGAGCGCCTTGAAATCTCGGATGTCCTCCGAATCCAGCCAAGTCCCATAATCCTTCGGATCCACAATCACCGGCATCCGGTCATGCACCGCCCGGATTACGTCGTTGGGAGTGGTGGTTAATAGGCCGCAGGATTCAATTGTTTCCCCTTCCACTTTTTGGGAAGCCCAAATCCCCGCCAAAGCGAAAGGCTGCCGGTTCTTCATTTGGATGAAGTAAGGCCTGGTTTCTTTCGCCTCATGACGCCATTCGTAGAAACCGTCCACCGGTATCAGGCAGCGCCATTTTTCGAAGGACTCCTGAAAGAGGGGTTTTTCACCAATCTCCTCGCTGCGGACATTCACGATCAAACGCCCTCCCTGGGTCCAGGAAGCCACGAATCCCCATTGTAAAAGTTTAATCCGGCGTTTCTTGTTCTCAAGGGTTCGAAGCACGGCGGGGATTTTCTGGGAGGGCGCCACGTTGTAGCGGGGCTTCCAATCGACGGCCTTCTCCAAGTGAAATAGGTCGGCGATAGCCTTCGGGGGGCTTTTAAGGACAAATCGAGAGCACATGGGAAAATTATAGCAAAGGTTTGGGGGTTTTAAATGGTGGACGTTACTGGACTTGAACCAGTGACCTTCGCGATGTGAACGCGACGCTCTAACCAGCTGAGCTAAACGTCCGAGATCCATAAGCCATCAAGCCGGAGGCTTGATCAAAAAACAGACTTGGTGTTTGACCTTTAGGGGCCCAGCCCTGACGGGTAAACGTCCGATAGGGACCCGGAAAGAGTTGTAGTTTATTCGGAAAAAGAACCTGATTCAAGAAACAAAAAAATAAGCCTAAAAGCTTATTTTGATATGACCTGCCACCGATCTTAATTCTCCATCGTTACAACAAGAGCCAGCGGATAAGCAAATGCTTCTTCCAACAACGGGATTCCCTTCCTAGGTGGAAGCTTCGGAATGATTCGGGGGGAAACCCCTGATTCAATGGTTGTTTATTCAATTTAAAACCCGCATCGAATCCCCTAAGGGATGGGCCCCCAAAATAAAGACCGTTGAAAGCAAACCTTTAAACCCTTTCGCGGAGTCCTCGAGAAACCCTATTTTTTTACCGAATCAAAGGGGATCATTTTGTCATGAATCAATTCATAAGCGAGCATGAAAGCCACCAAAAGATTGCCGTCGCTGTTGAAATGATCGTAACCGTCCATGACGGTAAAGGGGAAAAAACCGACTCTTAACGATGTCATCGGGGCCTCCATGTCCAAAAACGGAGGACCCAATTCATCCTTTACCTTGTTCCAAAAAGGCCGTTGATGGCGGAAAGGATAAAGCGCGGGGAGGGGAACCAAGCAGGGCGCAAACTGAACAGGCGCGCCGCTGCTGGTTTTCACGGAAGTAATTTTTCCTTTCAACATCTGGATGGGCCGGGAGTACATTTTCGCCAAGAGGGCGAGAACTTCAGGGTCTTGATCCATTTCATCGAATGTCTTGAACAGAAGTTGCTGTTGAGAAGACACTTCAACCAATTTTTTTTTCAAACAAAGGTCGTATAATTCTTTCGGTAAGCCTTTTTTCACCTTTTCGGTCCAAGGTTTTAATAAATATTCCGGATCCAGCTTTTGTGCTGGAATTTCATCGGCGGTCAAAGGCCTTTCAAAGTAAGTAAAAACACCTCCCCCATAGTTGATTGAAGTCTGCATCATTAGCACCAAATCCACGTCGTACTTCTTAACTATATCGGGAGTCAGATAATAGGTCCAAATATTCAAAGGCTCATGGGAATTCAGGGCCTGGGTCAAAACCTCAAACCGCATCGGGGCATCTTCCATAGCCGCGGCTGTATTTAATGCCAATTCAAGCCGTTTCGCCGGCAGTTCCATTCGATTTTCCGCGTTTACATCGCCGTGAGTATTGTGAAAAATATGGGAATCACCGGTCAAAAGAATCCGAAATACATTCGTTGGTTTTTTCAAAGGATACTCAAAATCCATCAACCCGTTAGAATTATAGGATTCGTTTTTCACCCCTTCGAGGAAGGAAAGGTCCCGAAACGAGGTGATCATATTTTCGACTGGATGGCTTAGGAAAAATTTACGTTCGGAAGAAGGGTCCGGGACCAATGCGAGCGGCAGATTGCTCTGGACATCATTAAAGAAAGCCATTTGTCCGGGATTTTTGAGGAGTTCGCCCCAGGTTGAAATAAAATCAACCGAATGGGCCGGAGCCAAACAAGCCACAGGTGTGTTGGGATTCGCTTCCAGGGCGTAAAGGGAGTTTCCTGTCCAGGCCATGGCCATTACTTTTTCCGCGTTCGCGACAAGATTTTTCGTGAAATAAACGGGGGTGGCCGCGGGAGTCATCGCCGGGGCCAGGGCTTGGAGGAGTCGGTTGGTATCCGGTAAAAGCTCGTAAACCTGCGGCAAATTTCGGTCTGCCGCGTAAAGCTTATCCGCCTTAACGCAAAGGGCGGCCGGATTTGGAATTTGCGGGTCATGTCTCAACAAAGTGGAAACTTCCAAAGTCTTCATATCCATTTTTCTCAACGTGCCCGATTCAGGCTCGGAAAAATAAAGGGCATCCTGGGACTCTAAGTACGCCATGTTCCAAATAGGACCCACCTGGGCTTTTATTCCGTTTCCATCCAGAGAGCCACTTTCACCCGTTCCAGCCAATGTAGCGACCGATTTTTTATCCAAATCCACCAGGCGCAGCCGGGCGTTTCCACTGTCATAAACAACGATCCGCCGGCGGGGTAACAGAACCAGCGCTGACGGCTTGTTAAAGGCCGCTACAGCGAAAGATCCATCCGTACCACCGGCCTTTCCGGTGCCCACCAGAGTCGACACTTTATTTTGTTCCGAAAGATCAATCACTCTCAGGCAGTGATTATCCGAATCAGCGACGAAAAGCTGGTTGGATACCGGATCCACGGTCATCCCTAAGGGAGTATGAAACAGGGCGGAATAAAAAAAACCGTTTTCCATTCCCGCGGTCCCCTCGCCCGCCACCAAATCATGGTAACTGTACATGGGCCCCAGGGCGCCGGCTGGTCCAGCTCCGCTTAATAAAAGACTTAAAACAATGAGCGCCTTCAAAAAAAATCCCATTAATAAATCTCAAATTTATCAAACATTTTTTTTATCACGGCTTCCGATAATTTGACCGGGGATTTTCCTTGTTTTAGGATCTTTGATTTCAAAAATTCCAAATGCGCCACCTTTTGCAAACTGTCCCATTTCGGCAAACCATAAGAATCTTTTTCTAAAATATAACCAATATCCAGCTTCACGAGATCGGCTGTGGCATCGGAAGGATAAAGACGTTTGACCATTTGAAGAGCGGCCTCCGCCAACCGTCTTTTTTTGTCCTTCACCTCAAAATTCCCCTTAAAATCATTCGCGTCCCAAAATATATAGACATAATCGGTCTTGTCCGTGGCCGTCGTGTTTTTCTTAAACCACTCGTCCCATGGCGCCTTAGCCCCGTCCCATGGGCTCATTAGCTTCAGGACTTGAGTGGGAGAAGGGACCGCCTCCTGCGCCCCCAAAGACCCGGCGTTTATCGCTAGTAAAAAGAGCAAAATCCATTTCATAAAGTCTCCTTGAAACCATTGTAATATTTAGACGAAATAATCTTTCGGAAGTTGCAACTCATTGCAGGTAATAGCCGTGTGATTTTAGCCGCTGGCGGCTTAGCGGAAGAATTTTCCCACCAAACCATAGTGATTGCCATCAAAAGGACGGCCATCTTCTGGAAAATTTCCCGCTGCATCGGCTCTCGGACCGGTCCTTTTCGTCCCTTTTTCCATGAAAATCGTTAAAATTAGAAAAAAATCCTCTTTTTCACGCTTTTTTCGGAAAGAAATGAAATCAAAACCGTCCATAATTACGTTGAACCGGGATAATAAAAAAAAAGTATAAAAACCCTTCGGCAGAGCCCGGTAGGATTAAATCCATAGGCGGTCAGGCAAACATGCGATTCATTTTAAAAATTCTCTTTTACGCCGTAATCGGTTGGATGGCCTCTTCCCGAGCCTTTTCCCTTTCCCCCATGTGGGGATACATCAGCCTCGTGGCCGGAGAAGGAGATTTGGGTTTAAAGAACGGCGAGTTTTATTCAGCGTTATTCAACAAACCAACAGGCTTGGCCTTGGACGCGAAAGATACCCGCTTATTTGTGGCCGACAGCGAAAATCATTGTATCCGGGTCGTAGATCTAGCGGATCAAAATAAGGTCGAAACGCTGGCCGGCGATGGCAAGGCGGGATACCGGGATGGGGATTTTAAGTCCGCGGCTTTCAATCACCCAACTTTGATCCTCTTTATTCCCGAAGAACGCTTGCTGGTTTATGATTCCGACAACAAACTTTTCCGACTGCTGGACTTAAAATCCATGAAAGTATCCACCGTCCCTAGTTCGGTTGACTCAAAGGGTCATGGACTTTTGGAACATGTCTTTGGAATGGCGTTTGCCTCCAATGAAAATGCCGTTTATTTCACCCAGCCTCAGCTTCAAGTTTTAAAAAAATTGGACCTATCCTCCGGAACCATTAAAACTTTCCCCATCTCGGCCGAACTTCCTAATCCCGCGGCGCTATGCCTTCACCAAGGCAAGCTTTACGCCTCCGATTTGAACCTGCCTTCCGTCTATGAGGTCGATCCCGTATCCGGAACAGCCGCCGGAAACCCATCGGCTTCTTACAAAGAAATGGGAAGGGGAAATAAGATCATCTCGATGACTTCCTCGGGGGACACCCTTTACGCTTTGCAATCGGCGGATTGGCCTTGGGTAAGAATCACCCCGAATCCCGGTCCGGTCACCCTCATGTCACCCTGGGGTGATTTGCTGGAAAAGGGCAGTTCTATACTGGAAGACCTTCTGCATTTTGATGCCTCCACACCCACGGTCGGTTTCCTCGCCGACCCTCTCCAAAAAGGAAGTTTTTATTTCGGCCTCCCCACATTGAACTGCGTTATAAGCCTTAAGGATTATGAGTTTGAGGCTTATAAAAATTCAGAACGGGTTAACGATAACGGTCTTTTCGATTTTTCCTATCCCGTTTCTAAACCTCCTCAGGCTTTCCGAATAATGTTATCGGGAGATTCCCGGCTCTTTTATCAGCAGGAGCAGGAAAGGGATCAGGAAAAACGCTGGCCATGGGGATTTAACCGGATGGAAATGATTCCCAAACGTCTTGAATTATTCCTCAATACCTGGGCTTCCCTCAACGATGCGGAAAATCATTATGAAGTGTTAAACGTCGATAATTACCGCTACAGCCCTCTTTTTTTGTGGCCTTATTTCATCGACCCGCCTCTCATCCAAAAATTTGACGTCGATTTAGTCTTGCTGTTTCTCACCAATGATTTTGAGATGAACGGATGCTTTGAAAGACCTTACAACAAGGAAGGAGTAGCGGACGTCCTCCAGGATGGCGCGGAATTCACCCAAAAAACCATATCGGAAAGACTGAAAATCGACAACGATAAGGTTTTATCCGATTTTTACCAACGCTGCGTGGATCTCAAATATGTGACTTCCGGGAAAGAAGATTTCGCGGGCTTCATCCAAATGACTTCTGACCCGAAGCTGCGCGAGTATCTTCTGGCCATAACACAAAAACCACTGAGGCTTCTTGCCGAAAAAATAAAACAAATGAAAACCACCGCGGGAAAGCCTGTTGACTTTGCCGTCATCTATTTTCCAACCGGAAACAGGATTGGCAACCCCCTCCTGCCCATGGAGACCTATCGTCATTTTTGGAGGGAATCCTGCCAGGCGGCGAGCATCCCCTTCCATGATTTAACCGACAAAATGACCGCGACCCGGTTAAATTATTTCCCCATTACCGAGCCGGGAGGGAACCATCACTTCAACCATAACGGGCATATTTATTTTTCATTGCTCGTGGCCCAAGAACTCATGAAAGAGAAACTCATCCCTTTAGGATTGGAAAATAAGGATCCCGTTAAAGGCGCCCATTGATTCCGAAGGCTGGTTATAAAGAAAAAAGATGACGGGTGATTTTAACCACCTGGTCCATGGGATAAAAAAACAAAAGCCATCCATAGGCCACGAAAACGTTGGTGGCCCCCACGCGGATCCAACGGGCCCCGGGAAAGGTCTTTCCCATTTGCCCCCATCTCGATTTTTCCCAAGCATTGTGCGAGGCCAAGCCCAGCCCATGGTAAAGACCCCAAATTCCAAAATGCCAGCTGGCGCCGTGCCACAGGCCGCAAACAAACATGGTGACCATCAAATTGAAAAATTTTCGAAACAACCCAAACCGATTTCCCCCCATCGGTATGTAAATATAATCCCGGATCCAGCTGCTCAAGGACATGTGCCAGCGCCTCCAAAAATCCGTGATGTTCTCGGCGATATAGGGGAAATTAAAATTAGCCGGCAGATCCAATCCGATCATCTTGCCCAATCCGATGGCAATATCGCTGTAACCGCTAAAGTCGAAAAGGATGCGGATCGATAGCAGCGCCATCAACAGGCAGCATGGACCCGTGCTCAAATTGGTCCTCTTTTCTAAAAGGTGGATGAGGATGGTGGCGTTATCCGCGATGACTAGCTTCTTAAAAAATCCAAGCAACAGCTGGGCCAATCCCAGCAAGGCCTTTTGGACGGGCGGCCGCTGGAGCCCGTCTTCCAGTTGGGCCAAAAAGGGTTGAAACCGCTTGATCGGTCCCGAAACAATGGACGGAAAGAAAATACAAAAAATGGCGAATTTGAAAGGATTCCTTACGGGTTCACCCTTCCCATAATAAATATCAGTCAGGTAATGAACAAACTCAAAGGTAAAAAAAGAAATCGCCAGCGGCATGGCCCGCTGAAGCGCGTGGGCCGTGAACCATCCGCCCGCCCGATCCCCCAGGGCGGCTCCTAACGAACCAAACACAAGGGCTTGATACTTATAAAAAAGAAGGCCCGTTACAGGAACAAGTAGGGCTCCCCCCAATACCCATTTTTTTTCCGAGCTCCCTTCGGGAAATTTCACGATCCACTTCGCCCAAAAGAAAGTAAGGACCGCCATAAAAATAATCGGGGTGACTCCCGCGGGCCCGGCGAAGTGGTAATGAAAAATGGCGCTGCAGGCCAACAGGTAAAAAAACCTCAAACGGGGGTTCGGCACAAACCAAAGGAAAAAATAAAAGAGTAGGAAAAAAATCAGGAACCAACTGGTGTTGAAAATCATTTAAAAATCCACATAAATGAATTTAGAGGCGGATAGGTCGCCTGAAAAAAGAAGGATCGCCAGGAAAAGCACGAATAAAACCGCCCCCCACCCGATCCCTTTCCAGAAGTCATGATTCTTCATGGAGCGACCCCTTTTAAAACTTCCGCTAAATCTCCGGCGTAATGCTGGTTTCCTTCAAAATTTAGATGGCAATGGTCCAGAAAAAAAGAAGAAGGATAACGGTTGGACCAATCTTGATAGCGTATGCCCCTGACGGCATAGAGTTTCATAAAGGACGCCAGGGCTCTTTTGTTTTTTTCAAAACTGGGCTTGTCCAAGGCCTTTCCTAAAAATTTTTTGTTCTGAGGGGTCAACACTACCACCACGGGTATGTGCATTTGGTTCCATTGTTGAAGGCATTGTTTCAGGCACTGGAAAGGAAGACCGTCTTTATCCCACAGATATGCCTGGTAATAATCGGCGGTTTTTAACTTTAGCGCCGCTTCCGCCATTTCCTCTTGATCTTCGTTTTGGCCCATGATTTGTTCCAAACGCCTTTGAAAAAAATCCTTTTGACTGGGGTAATACCAAAGCGTCTTGGCCATCTGCGCTTCGCGGAAAAGAAACCAATGGTCGCACATCGCGGCGTAAAGCCGATCACTCAGTTGGGATTCTTCCGTCGGAGGGGTTGCGGGCGCTAGTTTTTTTTGAATTTCCAAAGGTAAGTTTCCCAAAAGAAAATTCCGCGAAAGGGCGTTGGGACCTTCGTCGAAATTTTTAGCGAACATCCTAAAATTGAGAAGCAGGAGAATTCTGGCGGGAGGATGTTTTAAAATTTCAGCCGTTACTCCCTCTATATCCGGAAGTAAAAACCCATCTGAGCCTAAACTCATCGAAACGTGGTTAGGTGATTTCAATAAATCGGCCAATAGCCGAGACAGGGTTTTGTTTCGCGCTTCGGGGACCCTGTGTTCCATCAAGGCACTGGCACCCAAAACACTGTCCCCCAATAACAAATCCAACCCTTCGGGGGGATGAATCGATTGGATCCGGTCCCGCAGCTCCGCCAAACTAGTCATGTCTCCTGAAAAATCGAAATGCCTGTACCAAAAACCGGCCGGAACGGTCGCACGGAGTAGGACCTCGGCTCCCAGAACCAACAAGACAAAAGAAAGGAAAGCTCCTAGGAAAAAATTTTTATTGAAGGTCATGTAATAAAAATTCCTGTGATCCAATCCGAAGGAAAGGTAAACTGAGAGAAGTTTACACCTTCATGAATAAAATTTGGTTCTTTTAAAATTTGGGAGCGCGTTTAATTTGTTGTTTTTTGGTTGAAATAATGATTTTATGGACGGTGAAATTTATTTTTCCAAAAGGACTTGGAATTTCGGGGTCCATAGGGTGAACGAGGCGCCCCGGATGGCCAATGCAACGGATCCACCGACCCAGCTGTGGACTCGGCGGGAAATGTTGACGGTCGTGGACGCCGAAAATAACCGCCTGGAAGAATTCAAACGGATAAATCCCTTGAGAAACCGCAAAGCACCTTCAACAATAAATAGGTATTTATCTCAACGCCCCTCTCCCCTTATCCTGATGCCATGGATTCTCTCATTCCTTCCCACTTAAAGCAGGCCTACGGTCAATGCCAAAAATTGGCGTTCGGGCATTACGAAAATTTCCCGGTGGCATCCCTGCTTCTTTCCGCCGAGGTTCGGCCCCATGTAGCCGCTTTGTATGCTTTCGCCAGGACCGCCGATGACTTCGCCGATGAGGATCGATTTGAAGGGCGAAGGCTCCTGGAAATCAACCGGTGGGAAAGAGGATTTAAAGCGGCTCTCGGCGGCAAAAAATCCCCGGCAGCCCTTCAGGCTTTCGCTCACACCGTTAAAATTTTTAAAATACCGCCGGACCTACCTCTGGCCCTATTAAGGGCTTTTCGAATGGATCTTTCCCAACACCGCTACTCCACCTGGAATTCCCTTCTTGACTACTGCCGCCACAGCGCCAATCCCGTCGGCCGAATGGTTCTGCTCATTCATGGCTACCGGGAGGAAAAACTCCACCGCTACTCGGATTTTATTTGCTCAGGCCTCCAGCTCATTAACTTTTGGCAAGACACCTCCATGGATATCAAAAGAGGCCGCCTCTATTATCCCCGGCATGAGTTGAAAAAATTCGGCGTACGTGAAAAAGATTTTTGTTCGGGAAAAGATTCGCCGGAAGCCCGGCGGATGATCCAAAGCGCCG
>CAZHFP010000003.1:46543-48042 GCA_964531065.1 uncultured bacterium | reverse complement strand
CAGCGCGTCAGGCGCGCCCTTTAAAGTTGTCCAAATCGCCCCCTGCGGCGGAACGGCAATGATGATGGCTTCCAAGAGCCAGAACGGAATCAACATGACGCCCACCTTTACCCCGACGGCCACGCCTCCCTTCTCGACCCTGGCCCAGGCGGCCCCGAACGTGTCCCGGAATGGGGAACCGGTTAAATTTCGGGTTAACCTGCAGCAGCCAGCCCAAATCCACCTGGCCCTTTTCACTCTTTTGGGCGAACTGGTTTATGAAACCAATTTTGATGGTAAGACAGGGTTGAACGCCAGCACCTGGGGCCTTCAAAATAATAGCGGCTCCCATGTCGCCAGCGGACTTTACATTTACATCATTCAAGCAAGAAATGCAGAAGGGTCCTTGTCCCAATCCGGTAAAGTAGTAATCCTTCAATAGGTTTTAAAGCTTTCTCCGAAAGCTCGGATCTCTTTCATGGCGGAATTCGACCCATTCTTTGGTATCTTTTCCCATGATTCATTCCAAAACAAACCTCTTGGAGCCCTCTCCTTCTTATTTACCCCGCTGGCGGGGATTTAATCTACTGGGCAAATACTCGCTTCACCAGCCGGCTTTCGGCTCCTTCCTCGAGTGGGATTTTAAGATGATATCCGAATGGGGCTTTAATTTCGTTCGCATTCCCATGGATTACCGTCTTTGGATCAAGGATGGCGACTGGAATAAAATTAATCCTGAAGCCTTCCAGGATTTGGACCAGGCGGTGGAATGGGCGGACTTTTATGGATTGCATGCCTGCCTAAATATTCACCGGGCTCCCGGCTATTGCATCAATCTCCCGCCCGAGCCGGGAAATTTGTGGACCGATGATTCGATTCAAGCGATTTGCGCCGCTCACTGGGTCTTTTTAGCCCGAAAGTATAAAGGAATTACTTCCTCGAAGATGAGCTTTGATCTGATCAACGAACCTAACGGAGTGGATAATCCAACCTACGCCCAATTCGTTCAAAAAATGGCGGAAGCCATCCGAGAAGTAGATTCGAACAGGCTCATCATCGCGGACGGGACGGAGGTAGGAACGAGGCCCGTCCCTGAATTAATTTCATTGGGCGTGGCACAGTCCACCCGGGGCTACCAACCGATGGAAATCAGCCACTACCAAGCTCCCTGGTTCAAGGAAGGAGTTGGATTCACTTTGCCGGATTGGCCCTTGAAGAAGGAGAAAGAAATTCGAGATAAGGCTTGGTTGAAGCGTAAATGGGTCGATCCCTGGAAAAACCTGGAATCCCAAGGCGCCGGGGTTTTTGTCGGCGAATGGGGAGTTTATAATAAAACACCCCACAGCGTGTCGCTGGCATGGATGAGGGACCAATTGGAATTGTGGAAAGAGGCTGGCTGGGGATGGGCCTTGTGGAATTTCCGGGGCGATTTTGGTCCGTTGGACAGCCAGAGGACTGATGTTGTTTATGAAGACTTCGACGGGCATAAAATCGACAGGAAGATGCTGGAACTGCTTCAA
>CAZHFP010000003.1:42618-46443 GCA_964531065.1 uncultured bacterium | reverse complement strand
TAGAGGCTTCCGGGACGCCTTTCGGCCAAAAGCCGGTAATCTTTGGCTTCGATAGCTTTCACCATAAGCTCTTGGTTTTGGGCATAGAGGGAATTTTGGGCTTGAATATTTTTCAGGGTATAGCCGACTTGGAAATAAACCCCCGCTAAAATGAAAACCATTCCTAAGATCCGCCAAAAATTGTTTCGCTTCGCCAAATAGTCCCAGCAATAAAGAGAATAAATCATCACGATTGGGAAAAGAAGAATAACCCGGAAGGAAGCCGCCATGTCCGGCGTGAAAAGAAAGCAGGCGTAAATAAGAAAGAAAGTACCGGCCATCAGCCATTTTATTTCATTCCAATCTCTTCGAGGATGATCCTTGAAGAACCAAAGAACGATCATGGCTCCGGGTTGAAAATAACCGGCCAGCCAAAGGAAGGCGCCAGGCAGCAGAAGCCAGGGGGATTGAACAAAGTAATCAATTCTTTGCCGGGTATGTTCCGCCACGAAGCGCGGCATTTCAAAACTGGCGACGGAAAGGTATCGGGCTAGGGTTCCCAAGATATCCTTAGCATTATTCCAATTCAGGGCGGACACAAATCCGTGAACGTCTTTTCCATTGCTGAAGCCATAGGTCAGGTAAGTGGGGATCAGCAATGCGAGCATGGGGATGGACCCCAGAAATAAAAAAATAAAAGAGTTTCTTATTTCGCCGGTTTTCCTTTGTGAATAAAGGGAAAAGAAAAGAAAGGGAACAAAGGCCACCCAAGACATGTGCAGTTGCATCACCCAAAAAAGACCGAAGCCCATCATGGTGTTGGCCCAGCGGGCGGGAATGACATTGAGGGTTAAGGCGGGGACGGTTTCGAGAAAACCAACAAAGAAAATCACGCTTCCCAAAAAAGCGTAGGAGGGGTTGATGACCTGGGTGGAGTAGTGGGTGTTCCAAGGCGCGATATAGATCCAAGTAAAAATAAACCAGGGCGAAAAGCCCGGCAGGCGCTTGCAGCAGTACCAGCCGAAGAAAGAAAGGGCAAGGAACGACAAGAGATTAAGAAATAAATAAGGAGATTCGGGGGCGGGCCACAGTTGAAGGGGAAGGGCGATGAGCAGGCCCTCTAGCGCGCCCGGAATCTGGGTTTTGAAGGAAGTTTCGGGACCCTGGACATCAGGCCCGAAATAGGGCCAGGTGTGGGTGGTGTAGCTTTTAAGTCCAATGACATAGGTTTGGAGGTAGTCTTCCCCGGCGGTGACCGGGGGGCAATAGAGGCCGAAGATAAACCGGAAAAGAAAAACGAAAGTCAGAAAGGCCAGGATTTTTAAACGCCGGGAATCAGTCAAAGGATATGCCTTTTTTAGCCACCGATGAACACGGATTAACACAGATGATGAATCGGGATTAACTTAAGACATTTTCCGAAAACAAGTTAATTTGTTTTAGTCTTTTAAAAAAATTATCCGTGTTAATCCGTGTTCATCTGTGGCGAATAGCCTTTTTATTTGAGGGCTTTCATTGTTTCCTTGATCAGGTCGGCGGACTTCTTAACCATGGCTTTTTCCTCGTCGTTCAAGGGAACCTCGAGGATCATGTCGAGCCCCTTATGGCTGAGCTTGGCGTAAACGCCGAAATACATTTCTTTCAGTCCATATTCACCCTCCAAATAACAGGAGCAGGGAACCACTAGTTTGGAGTCCTTCACGATAGCCTCTACCATGGAACCGGCCGCTGCTCCCGGCGCCAGCCAGGCGGAAACACCCAGCAAGTTCACCAATTCACCGCCGCCCTTGCGGGTGCGCTCGACGATCGCCTCGACCTGGTCGGCCTTGAGGATGTTCGTGATGGGAATGCCAGCGATGTTGCAATAGCGGACCAAGGGAACCATCTCATCCCCGTGACCCCCAATGACCGAAGCGTTCACGTTTTGCACGGCCACGTCAGCGGCTTGGGCGAGGAAGGCCCTCATCCGAGCTGAATCCAAGACGCCTGCCTGGCCGATCACGCGGTGCTTCGGCAGTCCGGAAGCCTTCAACGCCACCGAGCACATGGTGTCCAGCGGGTTGGTGACAATGATCAAAATGACATTAGGAGAGGAAGCCACGATTTTTTTGGTCACGTCCGCCACGATGCCCTGATTGATGGCTACCAGGTCTTCCCGGCTCATGCCGGGCTTGCGCGGAACGCCGGCGGTAACAACGCAAACATCCGACCCGGCCGTATCCGCATAATCCGTGGTGCCGGTGAGCCGTGAGTTGAATCCCGAAATGGGCCCCACTTGAAGCATATCGAGGGCCTTGCCCTTGGGCATGTCCTTGGTGGCGGGAATATCTAAAAGGACAATATCCCCCAGATCCCTTTCCGCCATCCAAGCCGCGCAAGAGGCTCCGACATTACCGGCTCCGACAACAGTGATTTTGGGACGATGGCTGGGCATAAAGCCTCCTTGAATTCGGTGAAATGGATGGGATTTTGAAAAACAGGGAGTAGTTTACTCAAAGCCCCGCTGGATGTCTACGCATCGGCTTCCTATATATGGTTTGGTAAGGGGACAAAACTTGACTTACGCTAAGGGCCCCGTTAGTTTGTGATCATTCCATGGGGAGATGGTTCATGAGCGACGGAACAAAACAAAAAGGTTTCACTCTGTGGTTTACCGGCCTTTCGGGTTCGGGAAAATCCACCATTTCCGAAAGGGTGGCCTTGAGGCTCCAGCGCCGTGGAATTGCCGTGGAAGTTTTGGACGGGGACGTTGTTCGAACTCACCTCTCCAAGGGCCTGGGTTTTTCCCATGAGGACCGCGACGAGAATATCAAGCGCGTGGGGTTTGTCTGCCAGCTTTTGACCCGCAACGGGGTGGCGGCCGTCGCTTCGGTCATATCGCCCTACCGCGCGGCCCGTGAGCATAACCGCAGGCTGATTGGAAATTTCGTGGAAGTTTATACCCGGTGTCCGGTAGAGGTTTGCGCCCAGCGTGACGTAAAGGGCCTCTATCAAAAGGCCGCGGCGGGCGAAATTAAGGGCTTCACCGGGGTGGACGACCCCTACGAGCCTCCGGGAAGCCCGGAAGTGGTCTGTCATACGGACAAAGAATCCGTTGAGGAAAGTGTCGAGAAGGTCCTGACGAAACTTGAAGAACTGGGCTACATTTGAAAAGCAGCCATTCGAGAGCCTCATGGCCTTGAGTTCCTCAAAGGGTTCGCGGCCTGAACTTCCCCCCGAAAATATCGAAAACTTTGTGATCACCGGCCGTTTCGCCGTTGGATTATTATTCGCGGCAACCATCATTGTTTTTTGGGGTTTTCTCTCGCCCCGAACCACTGTCGTTTTATCCAAAATGACCGAAGACATGACGCAAGATTTTATCGGTTGGCGTCAATTCGCTTTCGAGGAGCTGCGGAAGGGGCATCTGGCCCTTTGGAACCCCCAGCTGCTTTGCGGCGCGCCCTTTTTCGGGGATTTCCAGTCAGCCATTCTTTATCCGCCCAATTGGCTTTTCATGGTTTTTCCTATTCCTCTCGCCGTCAATACCAGCATCGCCTTGCATGTGTTTTTAATGGGGTGGTTCACCTATCTTTGGGTCGCCCAGAGGGGCTCCCAGCCCCACTCCGCGCTGATCGCCGCTTTTATGGCGATGTTCGGAGGGGCTTACTTTCTTCATATTGTCCCGGGCCATCTTCCCAATCTCTCGAGTATGGTTTGGATCCCCCTGATTTTTATGGCGGCGGATGCGTATCGGGACCAACGGGAGCTCCGGTGGATTCTTCTGGGCATGTCCGCCCTGGCGCTTCAAATTCTTTCCGGCCACGTTCAATACGTCTATTACACGGCGATGGTGGCAAGTTTTTA
>CAZHFP010000003.1:40305-42518 GCA_964531065.1 uncultured bacterium | reverse complement strand
GTCAGCCTGACGGCTTTTGTTCTCGCGGTTTTTTCATTTAAAATCTCCGGCCATCCCCAGAAAAAAATATTCGGGTGGATGATTTTGTTTCTAGTGGGGCTTTCGGTGGGCAAAAGAACCCCGCTTTTTGTTTGGTTCTATAAATATTTTCCGTTGTTTGGGAACTTCCGAGGCGTGAGCAAGCTGAATATTTTCATCACGCTTTTTATGGCGGTCCTGGCCGCTTTGGCGGTGGATGAAATCCTTAAAAATCCAAAAGTGGTGAAGGGTTTGGTGAAGCCGCTGGGATGGGGCGCTGTTCTGGCGGTTTTGGTGGTATCGGTCTTTGCCCTGTCGCCTTATCTTGGAGCTGGGAAATTTTACGCTAAATTTTCTGATCACGCAGCCTCCATGGAAGAAAGTCTCTTGCTTTGCGGATTGACCCTTGGACTTTTGAGCTTGATTTCGTTTTTGGCCCAAAGGCGATCCCTCTGGCGGTATGGATTCGTGATTTTGTCCTGTTGGGAGCTCCTTTGCTTTGCGAAGGCTAACCTGCCTTTTTTCCAATACAAGAACTACACCGATAAAATTGAACAGATCCAAAAGGTCTATCGTCAAACGCCGGGCGACTACCGGGTTTTGGTGGGGAATTTTTACGCTCTTTCCGCGGGAGGAAGCGATATCTGGGGCGAGGACCCGGTGATCCCCTCGCGTTACGCCTCTTTTGTCGCCCTCACCCAACATTGCGACCCCAACAGCGCGTTTTTACAAAAATTTAATTTTCATGAATTTCCCCAGGCTTTGGGCCTCTTGCGGCTTCGCTATCAATTTTCGGAAGACCGAGACGCCCTTAAAGTGGAACCCATTAAACTCACGGAAGCGCCGCGGGCTTTTCTGGTGGATCATTGGGAGCTATTGCCGAGGGAGGACGTTGTTCGGAAAGCGGCGAGTCTTGGTTTTGACTGGAAGCAGGAGGTCTTGTTAGAATCGAACCCCGGTATTGAAATGGTTCCGGGAAAGCCCAAAAACCAAGTGGTGATCACCGATCAAAATACTGATCAAATGGAAGTTCAGGCGAGCCTTTCGAAGCCGGAAATTCTCGTGATCACGGACAATTACAGCCGGGATTGGAAAGTCCGGCCGCTTTCACCCGATATTTCAGTGAATTATTCCGTCCTGCCTGCCAATGGATTTCAACGGGCGGTGCCGCTGTCTGCGGGTGACCATCATTTTACGATGGAATATCAGCCTAGGGCTTTTATCGCCGGAAAATGGATATCGTTGGTTTCCATTTGGTTGTTTTTGCTTCTGGGTAAGCGAGAGTATTTTCGCCTCCGCGCCATCCGCCTCAATATTTTAAAATTACCTACAAAGAAGGCCTCATGAAAACTGTCGCTGACTTGCACATGCATACCAACCATTCGGATGGAACCTTGAATCCCACGGAGTTGGCTCGGCTGGCGAAAGCCCAGGGTGTGGATGCCGTGGCCCTGACCGACCATGACACCG
The DNA here is from genome assembly GCA_964531065.1 of uncultured bacterium. Classification (GTDB taxonomy): domain Bacteria; phylum Oederibacteriota; class Muellerivitia; order Muellerivitales; family Muellerivitaceae; genus PALSA-1180. Next base: position 41,030 of record CAZHFP010000003.1, on the reverse strand, counting down.
TGACGGGAATCGGTGAGTTGGTCTTGGAGACCAACCGCTTGGGGCTGGAAGCCATCGCGGGCGTGGAACTTTCCGCCACTTTTTCACCCGGAACCCTCCATATCTTAGGCTATGGTTTTGATACGGAAGGGCCGATCCGGGAGAAGCTTGAAAAATTCCAAAAGGCTCGGGCTGAGCGCAATCCGATGATTTTAGAAAAATTGGGGGCTTTAGGAATGCCGATGACTTTGGAAGAGGTGAAAGAAATCGGAAAAGCCAAAGGGCAAATCGGGCGGCCTCATATCGCCACGACCATGGAAGCCAAAGGATACGTTAAAACCTATAAGGAAGCCTTCGATAAATATTTAACCAAGGGCGGCCCGGCTTATATCCCTAAGGCGGCGTGGTCAGCGAAAGAATGCATTGAGATGATCCATGAATCCGGCGGAGTGGCGGTGGTCGCCCATCCGGTCCAAATGAAACTCCAAGGAATGGACCTAGAGGCGAAGGTGAAAGAATTGGCTGAGTTGGGAATGGACGGTTTGGAAGTGGTCCATCCGGACCATAACGCTGAAAATCAACAAAGGTTCACCAGGCTGGCGGAGGAATTCGGTCTGATCACCACCGGGGGAAGCGATTTTCACGGCGCTCACAAGCCCGGCATTCAATTGGGCCAGGGTCGCCCGCCTTATGTTTTCTTGGAAAAGTTGAGGGAAAGAATCCAGAAAAGAAGAAAAGAAAATTAA
>CAZHFP010000003.1:24888-40205 GCA_964531065.1 uncultured bacterium | reverse complement strand
TGTTTTCTTGGAAAAGTTGAGGGAAAGAATCCAGAAAAGAAGAAAAGAAAATTAATTCCCCTCACCCTGCCCTCTCCCTCAAGGGGCGAGGGGGATGGTTATTCCTTCTCCCTTGAGGGGAGAAGTTTAGGATGAGGGTGAAGTATACTTGACGAGGTTTCTTGGTGCCTTTGGTCCCTTGGTGGTTAAAATGGAGTTGAGGAATTTATGGAAGAAATCACGGCCGAACAATTTTTGGAAAGCGCGAAAACCTGGAAGCCTGCGGAGGACTTTGAGGCCCGGGCGGTGAAGCAATTACGCGAGGCTAACGCCCCCGCGGAAATGATTCCGGATTTGGGCGGGGCTTTTCTTTCCTGCGCGAAAAGCACCTATGATTACATCCAGTACATCCACGAATTGGCGACGGTCAAGGAGATCGATCGGAAAAATTTCATTCCTCAGGTAGCCCATTTGGTGGGGTTGGTCCAAAAACTCCAGCAGGGCGGCAAGAACTATAAACGCATTTTCCAGAAATTCGATTCAACTACCCGGGCTGGCTTGACCCACGACCAGTTTGACACCATTTATTATGATGCGATTCAAAATATTGAACTCAGGGTTTTGCTAAAAAAAATCATCGACGAGGTGGAAACGGTTTTGCAGTCTTTCTCACTGGTGAGCGAGGATCTGTCGGGAATCCAGTGCGTGAGCCTTTACGAAACCAGCATCCGCTTCCAGCTGTTCCTCCAGTATTTCATGACAAAGCCGAAATTCACGCAGGAGGAACTTTGGTCCATCCTCTTTGATGTTTATAACCAGGTTTCGGAGCTGGAAGGGTTGTCGTTGGAGCCCACCGAGGAAGAACTGCAAGACCTGCACGCCAAAATCCAAAAATATAAGACGAATTAACCCAGAGTTAACAGAGTTACACGGAGTAAGGAAAAGATCCTTATTCGTTGAAAAAATATTTATCTTGGCTTTACTCTGTTAACTCTGTTAACTCTGTGGTGAAAAGCTTTTGAATTAGACGGGGATGGTTAAGCCTTCGTAGGCGCAGATGGTATTGGCGAAGAGCTTCTTGGCGCCCTCTTCTTTGACTAAAATCATCGCGTCATCGTGATTGGGATCATGGTGGTAGAGCACCAACTGCTTGACGCCGGCTTCCTTCGCCACAAAGCAGGCCATCTCCGGGGTGGAGTGCCCGAAACCTTGTGTGCTCACCGGTCCCGTATATTGTTCCTGGGTATATTGGGCGTCGTGAATCAAGACATCCGCTCCCTTGGCGAACTGGATCAAGCGCCGGTCGCCGTCCACATAGCCCTCGATGTCGGTGGCGTAAACGATGGACTTTCCGCCGTATTGAAGCTTGTAAACCAGGGTTCCGCTCTTGGGATGGTTATAGGCGCGGTACTGGCTCACGATGACCTTGTCCTTAAAGGTGGCCTTGTAATCGGTTTGTAAATTAACCAATTCGGGCTCCCCGCCCTCGGCCAGCAATATCTGATCAAAAGGTTTTAAAGTCTCGATTCGCTTGATGGAATTGGTTTCTTTCAAATCAACCGGGAAAAACATCTGGTCCATCATCATTTCCAGAATGTATTTCAGGTCGGTTTTGGTGTTGACCGGGCCGTAGGCGGAAGGCCCGAAAATGGAAAGGGCCGAATCCCCGATGTAAAGGGGCGGAAAAAAGGGAAGCCCCATGATGTGGTCATGGTGGGTATGGGAGATGAGAACGGTCGTATTCAAACGCTTCATTTTCTCGCGGTTGGCGAAAAAATTCCGAACCATTTGCTGGCCCGCGGCCACGATTCCGGTGCCGGCGTCCAAAAAGATAGTGTGATCCAGGACGTTCACTTGAACGCAGGAAGAATTGCCGCCGATTTTAAGTGTGGAAGGACCGGGAACGGGAATAGAGCCCCTGACTCCCCGGAAAGTAATCGCGAAATCGTACGTCATTCAACCTCTTTAGTGGCTGGGCCAAGATTTGGAAACGAACTATTATCTTAAAAAACAAACCCTTTTGGCAACCTTTAAGGAGTGTTAATGGCTTTGCCGACGGTGATTAGATAAGGTTTTTTTGCGGGTACCGAATGACGGAGGACGAACAACGGGTTTTAGGGTTCCCAAACGGCGCGGGATCCGCAATTTTTGCACTCGGGGGCCAAGTCTCCCGCCTTCAGGTAAATATTCATTACGCGGTTTTCGTCAGCGCAGGTCACGCAGAGGTGGGGTCCGCTATAGAGGATTTTTTCACCGGGTTTGCGGCCGGAGATGTCGATATTCATCCGGGCCTTGGCGCCCAGGGCAGGGTTCGCTTGGGGATCCAACGGCGTTCCCGAGGGTAATGTTTCCAAACTTGTTCCTCAATTTTGAAATTATAAAAAAAGCCCCGTTCTCGCGAACGGGGCTTTCGTGAAGCACTAAAATTATTTTTTAGACTTTGTTTTGACGGCGGGTTTCGATCCGGCTTTCGGTTTGGCGGCGGCCTCAGCGGACTTTTGCTTGGTCCAGTTAAGAAGGCCTCCCGCCATAATGATTTCCTGCTGGCGGTCGGTTAACCCGTGGACGACCTGAATGGATTTGCCCGTGGTGAGATTCTTCACCGGAAAAGGATGGTCCACCTTCATCACTTGTTTCAAATCCGGAATTTCTAGCTGGTCGCCTTGGGAAATGCCGTCATAGTCGGCGGTTTGCACGAAGGTCAGGGGTAAAATTCCGAAGTTGATTAAATTAGCCCGGTGGATGCGGGCGAAACTTTTCACGATGACCGCCTTCAGCCCCAAGTACATCGGGGCCAACGCCGCGTGCTCGCGGGAAGAGCCTTGACCGTAATTGTCCCCGCCGACGACAAAACCCTTGCCGGCTTCCTTGGCGCGTTTGGGGAAAGTGGGATCGATGATATTGAACACGAATTCCGAAATGGCAGGAATGTTTGACCGCAGGGGAAGCACTTTTGATCCGGCCGGCATGATGTGGTCGGTGGTGATGTTGTCCACCACTTTTAACAATACCGGACCTTCCAATAAATCGGCCAGGGGTCCGTTGATGGGCAGTGGCTTGATATTAGGTCCTCGGACAACTTCAATTTTTTTGGGGTCTTTGGCTGGGGGGATAATGCCGTTGTCATCCCAGACGAATTTATCGGGAATCTCAATTTTGGGAGATTTGCCCAAGGTCGTGGGATCCGTGATTTTGCCGGACAGGGCGCAAGCCACGCAGGTCTCAGGAGAAGCCAGATACACCTTGGCGTCGCGGGTTCCCGAGCGGCCCTCGAAATTGCGGTTGAAGCTGCGGATGGAAACGGCTCCCGACGAAGGGGCCTGACCCATGCCGATGCAGGGCCCGCAGGCGGATTCAATGATGCGGGCGCCGGAAGCGATGATATCGGCCAAGGCTCCGTTTTGGGCGATCATCTCAAAGACCTGTTTGGACCCGGGGGTCACGGTCATGGAAACATTCGGGTGGATATGTTTGCCCTTAAGCATCTTGGCCACCATCATCAAATCGCTATAAGAGCTGTTGGTGCAGGACCCAACGCAAACTTGCTGGACGTCGATGTTTTTCAGTTTAGAAACCTCAATCACGTTGTCCGGGCTGTGGGGTTGGGCGATCAAAGGCTGAAGCTTGTTGAGGTCAATGATAAGTTCCTCATCGTAGGAAGCCCCCGGATCGGCGGCTAAAGGCATCCAATCCTTGCCGCGGCCTTGAGCCTTCATATATTCACGGGTGTATTCGTCTGAGGGAAAGATGGAAGTGGTGGCGCCGAGTTCGGCGCCCATGTTCGTGATAGTCGCCCTAGCGGTGGCTGAAAGGCTTTTGACGCCCTGGCCAGTATATTCCAAAATTTTGCCAACGCCGCCCTTGACCGTTAGTTTTCTCAACACTTCCAGGATGATATCCTTTGCCGTCACCCAGGGCTGGAGTTTGCCCTTGAGTTCCACCCGAAGCACCTTCGGCATCGTCATATAGAAGGGTCCGCCGCCCATGGCCACCGCCACGTCCAACCCTCCCGCTCCAATGGAAAGCTCTCCTAAACCACCGCAAGTGGGAGTGTGGGAGTCGGAGCCTAAGAGAGTCTGTCCTGGAATCGCGAACCGCTCCAAGTGAACCTGGTGGCAAATGCCGTTGCCGGGACGGGAAAAGTAAATGCCATGCTTGGCCGCGACCGATTGGAGATAGCGGTGGTCGTCGGCGTTTTCAAAGCCGGTTTGAAGCATATTGTGGTCCACGTAGGACACGGAAAGCTTGGTATGGACCTGGGGAACGCCGATAGCCTCGAATTGGAGGTAAGCCATGGTGCCGGTGGCGTCCTGCGTAAGGGTTTGGTCGATCCTGACGCCGACTTCCTCGCCCGCGACAGGGTTGCCCGATACCAAATGTGCGTTAATGATCTTTTGGACTAAGTTGAAACGGGGTGTATTCGTTGCCATATTTTCCTCCAGGTATAAATGGTAAGTCGTGGACGGCGGAATTTAAATGAGGGGCCATTATGGGACTCTCCCCGGGGCCAATTCAACCCCAATTAAGCCCCTCCGGGCCCCCAGGAGGCCGGGTTTTTGGTTTTCCCAGGCTGGAAACGTGGAAAAGAAGAATCTCACAAATATTTATGAATCGCCTTTAAATTACCCGGCCCTATGTCTATTTTAATTGAAGGAAGAGGATGGAGCCATGACAACTACCGTTTTAAAAATAGAGGGCATGACCTGCGATCATTGCGTTCATACGATCCAAGCGGCTCTTTTAAGGATGCGGGATGTTCGAAACGCAGTGGTTAACCTGGCGGATCAGAAAGCCGTTGTGACCTCGGGTTCGGAACTGGACATGGCGGAAGTGGCCCGCGTTGTGCAAGCGGAAGGATATAAGGCAAGCCTCAGTCTTTCATAAAGGACTCCCATGCCGGCCGACACAAAATCCGAGCCGCCCTCCCCCGCTGAGGCTTCCGTCCGTTCCGTCATTCTTTCCGTGGAGGGGATGACCTGCGCTTCCTGCGCGGCCCGGATTGAAAAAAAATTAAAAGCCGTGCCGGACGTCAAGGACGCGGTGGTTAACTTCGCTTCCCAAAAGGCCTACATCCAACTAGGACCCGCTTTCAATGATTTAACTTCGCTTCAGGTCGCTGTGGAAAATGCCGGATACAGTTCCACTCCTTATGTTCCCCAATATCGGGCCGCTAAAATGTATGAGTCGGAACAAAGCCGGCTCGGCTGGAGGCTGGTCTTCAGCGGTATCCTGGCCCTGCCGTTCTTGGCTCAGCACCTTCTTATGATGTTCAGTTCCTTTGTTCTATCCCCGCTGATCCAATTCTTTTTGGCGGCCCCTGTTTTTTTTCTGGTGGGCTGGCCTTTCCACCTTTCCGCGCTGAAGGGATTGAGGCGGGGAGACGCCACCATGGATACCCTGATTTCGCTGGGGACCAGCGCGGCCTTTTTCAGCTCCCTCCCGGCCTTGGCCCACTATCCGGTGGATCTTTATTTTGACGCTTCCACCTTGATTCTTTTTTTCGTGACCTTGGGCCGGACCCTTGAGATTTTCACCAAGCGCCGGGCCAACCGGGCCATGGAATTGCTGATGAACTTAAGGCCCAAGACAGCCCACGTGATTAAGGAAACCCACCAGGTGGATATGCCGGTGGAAATGGTGGGGAGAGGGGACAATCTTTACATCAAGCCGGGCGAGTCCATCCCTGTCGACGGGGAAGTGATCGAGGGAAAAGGAAGGGTGGACGAGTCGCTCTTGACGGGCGAGGCCCTTCCCGTTGAAAAAAGGCCGGGCGACAAACTTTTCGCCGGGACCTTGAATGGAACCACGACATTTTTATTGAAAGCCCAATCGGTGGGCAAGGATACGGCCTTGGCCCGTATCATCCGGCTGGTGGAGGAAGCACAAGGTTCCAAGGCTCCCATACAAAAAACGGCGGATCGGGCCGCGGCCCTGTTCGTGCCTTTTGTGTTGGTCCTGGCCTTGGCAACGGTTTTAGGTTGGAAGATTTTTGCCGGACAGCCTTTTACCGAGGGCCTCAAGCACGCCATCGCGGTTTTGGTCATCGCCTGTCCCTGCGCGCTAGGTCTGGCGACGCCGATCGCCTTGATGGCTGGCATCGGGGTGGCCGCCAAGCGGAGTATTCTCATCCGCCGGGCTGAGGTTTTGGAAAAGTCCCGGCAAATCACGGCGATGGTTTTTGATAAAACCGGCACCCTGACGGAAGGCAAACCGCGGCTGGTGGATATCATGGTGCTGGAAGGTTATCGGGAAGAACAGCTTTTAAGATATGCCGCCTCAGTGGAAATGGGAACGAACCACCCGCTCGCGTTCGCCATCCTCAAGGAAGTGATGGTGCTGGACCTAATCCTGCCTACCGCCGAAAAAATTATGGAGACGCCCGGAGCCGGCATTGAGGGGTTCGTGGAGGGGCACCAGGTAGCGATTGGGACCAAGGCTTTTATTGAATCCCTTGAAGGAGTTTTTCCCTCGGACCAGGTGCGGGCCAATGTCGAAGCCTACCGCCAGGGGGGACAAACCGTTTCACTGATGACGCTGGATAAGAAAATCGCGGCGGTGTTGGTGATGGAAGACCCTCCCCGGGCCAATTCAAGAGAAGTGATCCAGGAACTCAAAAAACTGGGGCTCAAAATTCATCTTCTCACCGGCGACGGAGAAGTGGTGGCGCAAAAGGTCGGCGAGAGGGTGGGAGTGGATTTCGTCAAGGCCGGCATGAGTCCTGAGGGCAAACTGGACTATATCCGGGCACTACAAAGCCAGGGATTGAAAGTGGGCATGGTCGGGGATGGCTACAATGACGCGGCGGCCCTGACGGCCGCCGATTTAGGGATCGCGCTGGGGACCGGCACGGATGTCGCCAAGGAAGCGGGCGACATGGTTTTGATGCAGGGGGACCTGACAAAGGTGATCGAGGCGATCAAACTTTCCCGGGCCACTTTCAAGATCATCCGGCAGAATCTCTTTTGGGCTTTCGGCTACAACCTCTTAGCTCTGCCCTTGGCCATCTTCACTCAGGTGCCGCCGTCGCTCGCCGCTTTAGCCATGTCCCTGTCCTCGGTCACGGTGGTGTTGAACGCCTTGAGACTTTATCGCATGAAGTTTTGACGCAAAATTTTGTTCCTGATTTCTCTTTCTTGACGCACCCCGCAATCTTTTCTATTCTAGCGACTAATTTGACATTCCTAAGCTAACTTCAATCAACGAGAGGTGGGTTTATGCAACGACGTTTCCTAGCCGCTTTGAGTCTTTTGAGCCTCATTTCTGCGCTTTCTTGCGGACCGAAGTTGAACGAGAACGAAATCCGAATCGGGGAGTACGGTTCTTTGACCGGAGCCCAGGCCACCTTTGGCACTTCCACTCATGAGGGCATTCAATTGGCGGTGGATGAAGTGAATGCCGCCGGGGGCATCAACGGCAAGACGCTGAAGGTCATCACGATCGACGACGAGGGGAAACCGGAAGAAGCTTCCACGTCCGTTTTGAAACTGATTACGCGGGATAAGGTTCAAGTCGTGCTGGGAGAAGTCGCCAGCTCCTTATCCTTGGCGGCGGCTCCTATCTGCCAGGATCGGAAAATTCCGATGATCACGCCTTCCTCCACAAACCCAAAGGTCACCCAAGTGGGCGATTACATCTTCCGCGTTTGTTTCATTGATCCCTTCCAGGGACAGGTCATGGCTGATTTCGCCATGCAAAACCTCAAAGGAAAAACCGCCGCCATCCTCCGGGACCAAAAGAGCGATTACAGCATGGGATTGGCGGATTTTTTCGTGAAGCGCTTCAAGGAAAAGGGCGGAACGATCGTGGATGATGAAAGTTACGTGGCCGGGGACGTGGATTTTAAATCCCAATTAACCGCCATCCGGGGGAAAAAGCCCGACGTTATTTTCATGCCGGGTTATTACGGCGAAGTCGGCCTGGTGGCCAAGCAGGCGCGCGAATTGGGTGTGATGGTTCCCCTGCTGGGGGGAGACGGATGGGATTCGGAAAAGCTTTATGAGATCGGCGGAAAGGCCCTGGACGGCTGTTATTTTTCGAACCACTATTCGGCTGAATCCGCCGACCCGAAGGTGAAGGCATTCGTTAAAAAATATCAGGACAAATACGGCCACACCCCCGATGGATTGGCCACTTTGGGTTATGACGCGGCCGGAGTTTTGGCGGCGGCCTTGAAGGGCGCCAAAAGCTTAAGCGGCGCCGATATCCGGGACGCGATCGCGCTCACCAAGAATTTTCCCGGGATATCGGGAGTCATCAGCCTGGACGCGAACCGCGACGCGGTTAAATCGGCCGTGGTGTTGAAAATCGAGAACAGTAAAGCGTCCTACGTCACTACGGTGAATCCTTAAAATTCCATTTCATGGAATTTTAAATTAGGAATGGTCAATTAGGAGTTAGGAATTATTGGTTCAGAGTGTTTGAAGCCAAGTCGTATAAGGGTTTCGACGAGTTCTTTCGGGATGGATTTGGCTGAAAAACTAAAATCCGAAAATTCCGGCCGCTGGCGGTAGTTCTGGCGCAGCGACTCGAAGATAGGGGTTTCGGGGCCCGTTTCTTTCTTCATGGCTTCCCTTAAATTTTGATCATCCACCCTCACGTCATAGGTTCTTTTCACGAAATCCATGAGTTTCCAATTGTTTGTTTCCTGAGCCGACAATTCGGCGGATAAAGAAACGGAATAATGGGCCGGAGTTTCCTTTATTTTAAAGTGCCCGCAAAGGGCGCTTCGAATCATCCGGACCCCATTGACCTTGCCGTTCCAGGAATGGCCGGCGATATGGGGAGTCGCGAAATCGAGGTGGGGAAAGAGATCTTTATTAATGTTCGGCTCGTTTTCCCAGGTGTCCAGTATGGCGCCACCGAGATGGCCGCTGGAAAGTAATTTCAACAGAGTTTTTTCATCTAGGATTCCGCCCCGGGAGATATTCATCACGACCGCGCCCTTTTTGACGCGGTGCAGCCGATCCTCATTGAATAGGTTATGGGTGCCGTCCGGTCCTTTTTTTTCATAGGGAACGTGAATGGTGATCACGTCGCAATCCAGGATATCGTCCAGGGAAACGAAAGAGTGGGATTGGCCGGAAGCCACCGCTTCCCGTTCCAGCGGGGGATCGTTGAGGACCGTTTCCAACCCCAGCGCTTTGGCGATTCGATCCACTTGTTTTCCCACGCAACCAAATCCCACAATGCCGATCCGCCCGCCCTTTAGATTTACTTTTCCTTTTAAAGATAATTCCAGCAAGACCCCTGTCATGTACTGGGACACGGAAACCGCGTTGCAGCCGGGAGCCGAGTAAAAGGCGGTGCCGCGGCGGTTAAGGTAGGCCGTATCCACATGGTTGAACCCGGCGGTGACGCTGCCCACGAATTGGACTTTGCTTGGGGCGAGGAGCTGTTCGTTTACTTTCGTGACCGAGCGCACCACGAGAGCGTCGGTTTTTTCGAGGATTTTGTTGTCGATTTGACCGGGGGAATAGAGATGGAGATCCCCTAGGTTGGAAAAACCAGCGGCAACTTCCGCGATATTTTTATCGGCGTAAATAATCATGGAGTTCCGTCACGTTTAAAATTTCAGCCTGGCTGCAGTTCAATAAGACTCACTTCCGGCCAATGGCCGAACCGCAGGGGCAGGGCCCAGTGGCCTGTTCCCACGGTCACATAAAGCTGGCTTTCGCCTTCCTGAAAATGACCCATGTGATATTTGAAAAAGGGTTTGGCGAGGGACCAATCCAGAAATCTAAATCCGAATTGTCCAGCGTGGGTATGGCCGCTCAAGGTCAACTCCACGTTTCTCGCGGCCGCGTCTTTGAAGCCTTGGGGTTGATGGCACAATAAAATAACCACCGCCCCTTCGGGTTTTCCCGCTAAAGCTTTGTCGAAATCAGGAGCCACCGATCCCCATTTGCCAAAACGCCGGGCGCCCTGGTCGCCTACGCCCGCCAACCAGAGGGAGGATCCGCCCCTTTTGATTTCCATGCCCTCGTTCACCAGCATTTGCAGGCGGCTGTCTTCCAGGACCCGGAGCGTTTTTTCCGGGTTCGCGTAAACGTCATGATTTCCCAGGACGCCTATCGCGGGAAGATAGGGATCGAGAACTTCCAGGCTTTTCAGGAATTTGGGCAGGTAATGGGGATCGTCGTCCGTGATGTCGCCGCAAACCACGAAGATGTCGGGTTTTTCCTTTTGAGCGGCCAGGGCAAATTCACGGAGCCGGGACAAGCGGGTGAAGTGACCCACGTGCAGGTCCGACACCATGGCGATCTTGAAACCGGCGAATTCGGGCGGAAGATTTTTAATTCGAATCGAAATTTTTTCCACGTTCAGAAGGAAAAGGCCCTGGAAAAATCCAACCAGACAGATGGTTCCGAGGACGATAAAAAAAACATCGGCAGGGATTTGGGCGAAAGAAAGAAAAGGGATCCATTTCCAGGCGAAAATTCCAACCCAGATGATTCCAAGGATCAGCATAAAGGCCGAGTAGAGGAAAATCAGCAGGGTCCAAAAGACCCAAGGAGGGCCGAAGATGGCCCGGGAAACCCTGAAAAAAGGTGAGGAGTGGCTCTTAAAGATTAAGGGCAGAAGCAGCCAAAGGACATTGCCCAGCACGGCAATGGTGAAAATGAAATGCCAGTGACCGGGATAAAGGGAAAGGCCGGAGCTGATAAAGACAGCGTTCATGAGGAAAAAAACGCTGAGAACCAGGTTGACGACCAGGACTGTTTTTCGGGAGGCCAAAGTTTCTCCGGGTATGGTTTTTAGTTGAGCTAATATTGGCTTATAGACGTTTCTTGTCAAGACCGAGAGAGGTGAAAAGCCGTTGTTTTTGTGTTTGGTGAATGAAAAGTTTTATCTAAACTGGGGTTGTTCGCGATTGAATTCCCTCAATGATAGCCAAAGGATGATATGGAAGGTTTTTTACAACTTTTGCTCAACGGCACGGCCCTGGGATCCATCTATGCCCTGATCGCCCTGGGCTACACGATGGTCTACGGCATTCTGCGCCTGATCAACTTCGCCCATGGGGACATCGTCATGGTGGGCGCCTATGCCGGGCTGTTCGCCGCCTTGGCTTTTCACGCGCCTCAAAATCCCAACCTGGCGAATTTTTTACTGGTCCTGATAGCCGCCATGCTGGCTTCAGCTCTTTTGGGATTTCTCATCGAACGGTTTGCCTACCGCCCCCTGCGCGGAGCGCCCCGGCTTAATTTACTGATCACCGCGGTGGGGCTTTCGCTCCTTTTGGAAAATTTAGGCCAGGTGATTTTCGGCGCCACTCCCCGGGTTTTTCCGGACATCATGCCCAATGTCGCCCTTTTTCAATTCGGCCAAGTGGCGGTGACCAACCAACAGGTCACGGTCTTCGTGACGTCTCTTTTCTTGATGATTCTTTTGGAATTTATCGTGTTGAAGACAAAATTAGGGCGGGCCATGAGGGCCGTTTCCCATTCTCATGAAATAGCTTCTTTGGTGGGGATTAACACAGACCAGATCATTTCCTTTACCTTCGTCATCGGGTCGGCTTTGGCGGCGGCGGCGGGAATCCTCGTGTGCATTTCCTACCCCCGGGTGGACCCTTTGATGGGCGTCATGATTGGCCTAAAGGCTTTCGTGGCGGCGGTGTTGGGCGGCATCGGCTCTATCCGCGGGGCGGTTGTGGGCGGATTGCTCATGGGGATTTCGGAAGCCATGGTGGTGGGCTATGGATCCTCCACTTACCGGGACGCGCTGGCTTTCGCCATCCTCATCGGCATTCTTCTTTTTAAACCAGCGGGACTGTTCGGCAAATACCAGCCGGAGAAAGTCTGAACTTCAATTAGAAATTAGGAATGAGGAGTTAGGAATTGTCGCAAAAGAAAAGCAAAACTTGAAAAATAATCTCCTGGCGATTTTAATTTTATTGGCGGTTGCGGGGGCGGCTCAAGGGCTTACCATGGCTCTTCCTCCTTACTTCGCTCAAATTTTTATGCTGGCCTGCATCAACGCCATCCTCGCCGTATCCCTGAACCTGGTGAACGGCCTTTCGGGCCAATTCTCCCTGGGCCATGCCGGTTTCATGGCGGTGGGGGCCTACACGGCGGCGTCCATCAATGTTTTTTGCTTGGGGTCGATACGCGGCTCGGCGGTGGGCGACCAGTGTGCTTTGGTCTTGTCTCTGATAGCCGCGGCATTGGCGAGCGGGCTGGTGGGCTACCTGGTGGGCCTGCCTTCTCTCAGGCTCAAAGGAGATTATCTGGCTATCGTGACCCTGGGGTTCGGGGAAATTATTCGCGTCGTGATTCTTAATATTCAATCGGTTGGGGGCGCCAGGGGTTTTATTGGGATTCCCCAGAGCACGAGTGCTTTTTTGGCGGCCTTTATCTTGGTCCTCTGCGTTTTGGCGACCCACCGTTTTGTCCACTCCAGTCAAGGCCGGGCGCTTTTATCTATTCGTGAAAACGAGATTGCCGCCGAGGCGGTCGGCGTTGAAACGACTTCTTATAAAGTCGGAGCCTTTACCGTGTCGGCCGCGGTCGCCGGCGTGGCGGGCGGGCTCTTCGCTCATTATCTTTGCTACCTCAATCCCAGTTCCTTTGGATTCATGAAGTCAGTGGAAATCGTGATTATGGTGGTTCTAGGCGGTATGGGTTCGGTTTCAGGCTCTGTTCTCGCGGCTTTTCTTTTAACCCTTCTCCCTGAAGCCTTGCGGCCCCTGCAGGAATGGACCCACGTGGACTTGAGGATGGTGATCTATTCGGGCCTTTTGATCCTCGTGATGATGGTTCGCCCCAAGGGGATGTTTGGCCGGAAAGAATTGTGGCAAATGTTTAGAAAGACGTCGTCAGTCGTTCGTCCTTCGTCGTCCGCCAAGAATTGAAACTCAAAATTCAAAACTTAGAATTCAGAACTTACTCTTTGTGTGGCCCACATGATTCGCGAAATGCATGGAATGAAAAATCGCCCATTGTTTCTTATTGAGCGGACCGAGGATGGGGTGGTCGCTCATGGGACCCTCGTATTGGTCGAATAGATCCATCGCTTGACGAAGCTGGGCAACCGCTTCCGGCTCGTTTCCTTCGATCCGCTCCGGAGAACGGCCCTTGATCCCTCCGGGTATACGGCCCCGAAGCGCGAATAACTGATACAGCAGGGGTCCTAGGACATGTTTTTTCCAAAAGGGCATCTCCCGTTTGACGCCTTTAATGCTTCCCTCAATGGATTTGGTTAAATGGTCGATCATCTGGAAATAGGACCATTTGCCTGTGGTTTCCACGGGGCCCTTTCCCAATAAATTCAACTCTTCCCGGACCTCCTCGAAGTTTTGACAGCGCAATCCTCGATGCATTAATACCACCCCCAAGATCAAAATTAATTAGCCACGGATGAACTCGGATAAAAAAAGTATTCATTTTAAAATCAAAGAATTACATGGATCGATCTGAATATTATTATCTGTGTTAATCCGTGTTCATCTGTGGCTATAGGGTTTTTCACTCTGTGGTTCCATCCGCCTCGGGTTTGACGTGGGAAAAGTCTTGGGGCGGCGGCGGTGGAATGGACTTGGTTTTTTTAAGTTTCGCCACGAAAAATCCTTCCAGGTCGGTGTTGGGAAGAACCCGGAGGGACTTTATCACCGAAGGGTGAAATTTCAAATCCCCCCAGGAAGACAACGCCCGCATGGAAGAAGGCAAAGCCAGGGGTATATCCTGAATTTCCAAGGCGTCCCCATAGGTTTCTTTTGCCCAGTCCAAAACCATTTCGTTTTCTTCGGGGGCGAAGGTGCAGGTGGAATAAACCATGGTGCCTCCGGGTTTTAACGAGTAAAAAGCCGACTTGAAAAGCCGCCTCTGTTCCTTGGCCATCTTTCGGTTCGTGTCGTTCCGCCAATATCCATAAGTGGCCGGTTCGTTCAACGAAAACCGTCCTTCCGAACTGCAGGGGGCGTCTAAAAGAACCCGGTCAAATTCATCCAAGTGGTTTTTCCAAAAAAGCCCTCCGTCGCTGGCGTCAGGCACATTGACACAGGTGGCCCCCTGCAGCTCCACATTGGCTTTTAATTTTTCCACCCGGATGGGGTTGTTGTCATTGGCCACGATCTGCCCCAGCCCGTTCATCAAGCAGGCCATTTGGGTGGTTTTGCTTCCGGGCGCTGCCGTCAGATCTAAAACGGTTTCCCCCGGGGCCGGGTTCAAAACGAGGGGCGGGATCATGCTGGAAAGTCCTTGGACGTAGATATCCCCTTTTCGGTAAGAGTCGGTTTTTTCCAAATCTTTTTGCAGTCCCTTGCGTAGGACAAAAGCGTCTTTGGCCCAGGAGACGTTTTCGATCTTCAACCCCTGAGATTCCAGTTTTTCCCGGATGCTATGGCTGTTGGTTTTGATGGTATTGATCCGGAAAGTAGTCGGCTTTTCGGTATTGAAGCTTTTGGAAACCTTGTCCCATTGGTTCATGGGCACCAAGCGGCGGAGTTTTTCCAGAAAGGCTTCGGGAAGTTGGCGGCCCTTTACCACGGCAGTAACAGCGATTGGGCCAGGAATTCCATGAAAGGCGCCGCGGCGCGGCAGGATTCCACGAACCGATCCATAAAGTTGGGGGCGCAGGCATCCTTTTCGGTGAAGGGCGTGAAAAAAGTAAAGTCTTTGTACTTCAAATACTCGATCAACTCGTGATCGGGGGAATAGCCCTTAGGCGGCCTGACCAGTTTTTCACCTTCTATCGCGCAAGTCTTCTTGAATTTTCGGTCAGCCAGCACCGCCTTCCACTGTCGGGGATGGTTCGCGAGAAAATCCCGAATCATTCCTAAGGTGGGGGGCTCGGGGCGCCAGATGCCGCCCCCGCTAAATACTTCGCCCAACGATAGGTGCAGGTAATAGCCAGGCGCGTGAACGTCCTTGGCGCGGGACAATGGAAAATGGGCCGAGGCGTGGGTTTTGTAGGGGGTCTTGTCCTTGGAAAAGCGGATGTCCCGGTAGATGCGGAACATGGACCCGCCGGAGGGGCTGTTGTCTGCCACGATGTGTTTGCTGATCTGCCGCAAGGGCGGCCCCACTTCCCCGATAAAGTCCAACAGGGGATTGCGCACGGTTTTCTCGTACCGGTCCTTGTTGGCCAGGAACCAGGGACGGTTGTTGTTTTTCTTGAGATCCCGGAGGAACTTAAATAACGCGGGGGTGAAGTTGGACTTTTTCATGGAAAACCTTTTGAAGTCTTTCGACGCCAATAACTTTTATTATTTTTTAATTTTTCAGCGGACGACTGACGACGGACAGCAGCTTGTCCTCCGAAGCTTCAGCGGAGGAGGAAGGATGGATTTTAAGTCATCATTTTTTTGGGCCTGACCCAAAGGGCGATTTCATCGACCG
>CAZHFP010000003.1:11377-24788 GCA_964531065.1 uncultured bacterium | reverse complement strand
GGATTTTAAGTCATCATTTTTTTGGGCCTGACCCAAAGGGCGATTTCATCGACCGCCCAGATTTCATCCGGGATGTCGGGCTTGATAAAGACTCTCACGTATTTTTTGTGGCTACTGGACAAAGAGGAGCTGATTTCCTTGACGTTGATCACGGTGCCCACTTTCCGCGTCAAAAGGTTGAAAACCTCATCATTGGCCTCGAAATTCGTGTCCGCCATATAGCCTCCTTTTCTCACCGGGTTTTATTTTACAGATAGAAAAACCATAATGAAACGGAAAGAGGGTTATTTCAGGTTTTTGAGAATCAAGGCAGGTCAAATAAAAGGAATTCGGACTGGGTTTCTCCCTCCAGCTTTAAGGTTTCCCGGCCTGTGACCGATACCCCGTCCCCTTGCTCGATTTGCTTTCCATTTAAGAAAGCCTTGCCCTTGGCGACTTGAATCCAGGCGTAGCGCCCTTCCGGGTTCTCGTAGCTCAGGGTCTGTCTCGCGGGCAGGAGGGAACTGTAAAGGCGGGCATCCTGATGGATGGTCACCGAACCTTCTTTTCCATCGGGGGAAGCCACCAACCGCCATTTTCCGTTTTTTTCTTCGTTGGAAAAATTTTTCTGCTCGTAGCTGGGTTTGAGTCCCTTCTGGTCCGGAAAAATCCAAATTTGAAGCAACCGCACAGGCTTGGAATCGGAGGGATTTTTTTCGCTGTGCAATACTCCCGTTCCCGCGGTCATGCGTTGGACATCTCCGGGACGGATGATGGAGCCGGTTCCCATGTTATCCTTATGCTCCAATTCCCCTTCCAGGATATAGGTGATAATTTCCATGTCCCGGTGGGGATGGGTGTCAAAGCCTTCCTCGGGCTCCACCCGGTCCTCGTTGATAACCCTCAGGACGCGGAAGCCGCGGTTCTTGGGATCGTCATAATCACCGAAGGAAAAGGTATGGTAGCTATCCAGCCAGCCGATTTCGGTGTGGCCCCGTTCATTGCCTTTGCGTAAAGTGATCATCCGTTTTTCCTTTTTGCAGTCAGTCGTGATTCTCAGTTCTTCAATATAATAGGGCTTTTACGGATAAAAAAAAGGACCGGCCCCGAGGGAGCCGGTCCTTTCACCAAGCCAATGCCTTACTTCTTATCGGCGGGCTTGTTCTTCATCATTTTTTTCATTTTCTCCATGCCGGCTTTGCTCATTCCGGCGATGTCGATGTTGATATTGACGTCATTGCCCACCATCAGGTTGCCCGCGGCGGAAAGCTTATCCTGGCCCCAGGACAGCCCGAAATCCCGGCGGTCGATCTTGGTCGAGGCCGAGAAGCCGATGGTATCCATGCCCATGATCGTGTCCGTGCCCATGTAGTCCACGTCCAACACAACGGACTTCGTTACGCCGTGGATCGTTAAGTCGCCGGTCACCTTATATTTTTTATCTCCGGCCGCTTCCACCTTCGTGCTGACGAAAGTCAGGGTGGGAAATTTCACGGCATCGAAGAAATCGGCGGACTGCAAGTGGGCGTCCCGCTTTTCCATGTTCGTGTTAACGCTGGCGGTTTGGATGGTGACGTTCACCTTCGAGGATTCGGGCTTCTTCTCGTCGAAGGAGAAACTTCCGTCAAAATCCTTAAATTCCCCCGGAACCATGCTCAAGATGTGCTTCACCGAAAATCCGACATGGGAGTGGGCCTTGTCAAAGCCGTACTCCGTGGCGTTGGCGGAAGCCGCGGCCAAAAATCCAAAAACCGTCAAAGCCATAAATAATTTCTTCATCTGATTTACTTCCTTTCTTGATGGTTCAATCCTCAGCCTCCGCCGGGTTGCCGGGGGAGAATCAAAGGGTTGAATTAAATCCAACTTGAGCTAAACTATAGGCAGGTTGCTTACTAAAAGATAGTAGGTACCTAGAAGTAACTACTGGCCGGTTTTGCCAGTTTTTCTTTCATTCTTTAGACGCCCAGGAGGATTGTTATGATTCGCCACCGCCCCAATAAATCAGGGCCCGTTCCCCTGGGATGCCCCCTGGAAACCAGCCTAAAACTCCTGGCGGGAGCCTGGACCCCCCAAATTCTTTGGTACTTAAGGACCGAGGTCCGCCGTTTCGGCGATTTAAAACGCGACCTGGGAAATATTTCCGCCAAGGTTTTGACCACCCGGCTTAAGGAATTAGAAAAGCGCGGGGTGATTACCCGCGAGGTGAAACCCACTTCGCCTCCCACGGTGGAATACGCCCTCACTCATTTAGGCCGCAAGCTGGGGCCGATTTTGGAGTCCATCGCCGAAGTCGGCGGGGAACTGGTGAAGATCGAGGTCAGGGGAGAGATCCCTAAAAAAATGAGGGAAAAAGCCGGGGCCCTCTCGGCTTAAAAATCAAAAATTTTTTTAACCACAGAGTGAACAGAGTTACACGGAGCAAGGCCCGACCAGTAATATTTTGGTTAAACAAAATAAACATCATTCGTTTTGACTTGTGTCCACATTCCTGAATGAATTTGTCGTACTCTGTGTAACTCTGTTCACTCTGTGGTTCAACGGCTTTTGCTTTAACGGTATTCGGACGGGGTCACTTTAAAAATCAGTTTTTCCGAACGGCGGGCGGCGCTGAGGGTTGATTCCACCCCCACCTTCTCATCGGTCAAGAGGCGGTGCAGATCATCCATGCCTTGGATCGGCTGTCCCTCAAATTCCAGGAGCACATCCCCTTCCCGAACGCCCGCCCGATAGGCCGGTCCTTTTTTTTCTAACCCCACGATGAGAACGGCTTTTTCGACGGAAAGGTTGAAGTGGCGCACGAATTTCCGGGGCAAGTCAATATTTTGCCCGCCGATGCCGATATAGCTCCGTCTCACCTTGCCGTATTTCATCAACTGCATGGCGACGCGCTGGGCCGTGTCGATGGCGATGGAAAAACACAAACCCTGGGCTGATTGGATCGTGGCGGTGTTGACGCCTACCACTTCTCCCCGGGAATTCACCAAAGGCCCTCCCGAATTGCCGGGGTTTAAAGCCGCATCGGTTTGGATCACATTGTCGATTAACCGGCCGGAGCGGGACCGAAGAGACCGGCCCAGCGCGCTGACAACGCCCGCGGTCACGGTGGTTTGAAATCCCAAGGGACTTCCGATAGCCACCACCAGTTGTCCGACCCGAAGGCTTCTGGAGGCGCCCAGGACCGCCGGGGCTAAGCCATTGACGTCCAGGCGGATGACCGCCAGGTCCGAATCGGGATCTTCCCCAATCAAGCGGGCGGAGTGGGTTTCCCCGGAAAGAAGAGTCGCTTCCATTTCCTGGGCGCCATGCACCACATGACTATTGGTCAAAATAAATCCGTCGGGAGTGAATAAAAATCCAGAACCACTTCCCGCTTTGTGATGCGGGGAATCGGAACCGCGGGGGTTCCGATTTTTTTGAAAAACATCGATATTCACCACCGACGGCGATACCTTTTCCGAAGCGTAAATGACCGCGCTGGAATAGGCGTCCATAAGTCCTTCGTTGTCGTAAGGGACAAGGGCGCCGGAAGGGGCGCTGTGGTTTGGGGGATGTGAGTCCGAAAGAGAGGTCGTTTTCATGGCTAAAACATGGGAAGGCTACCTGTAATTATCAAGAGGGGTCATTCCTAGTAAAAGCTTAAACCTTGGGCTATCCTACTTGTCAGGAACAAGGCAGAAATGAAGGGGAAATAGGCATGGGGTTCGAAGTCAAGGCCGATTCTAAAGAGGGTTACTTACTCATCACTATTTCGGGTGAATACAGCCTGCCGTCAACTGTGGAGGCTATCAATTTGATACTGGAATTTTGCGCGGAACACAAACCTTCCAAGGTTTTGGTGGATGTTAGCCCGATCAAGGGTTCCATTCCTTCCATGGACCGCTTTTATTTCGGCGAGGCTTTCGCGGCCAGGTATTTTGAGGAGAAAAAAAGCGGTAAAGTATCCCACGCCCGTTTCGCTTTTCTCGGAAAATATCCGATCGTTGATCCCAACCGGTTTGGCGAGACGGTCGCGGTCAACCGGGGGATGACGCTGAAGGTTTCGATCGATAGGGATGAAGCCCTCGATTGGCTTTTAACCGAAGGAAAGTAGGGTTATAAAAATTGAAGCCATCGACAAATAGGGTTGTTGTCACGGCATCGCTCTTTTTCGTTTTAGCCTGCAACGGGGCTGATGCCCAAAATACGATGGTAAACCTTTCGAGAAACCACCAGCAAAAGGTTCCCACGCCGGGCTACAAGTCCAAGGCTTATCCCTTGAACCCCCAATCCACCCATAAAATACAAAAACCAAACCGGTTTATTCCGCTCGCGTCTAAAAACACCGGTTCTCCCAAACGTTCCGGCGGAAAGCCAGTACTTCACCCTGGCGAAAAACCAGCCGCAGCCTGGACGTCGGGGGAACAGAAAAAAACATTTTTGCCCAAAGGCCCTGGATTTTCTCCCGATGGAAAACCCATCACGGCTTGGGCGGCGGGAAAAAAGAAGAATTATTCCACCCTTTACCAAGACTCCCATTAATTCCGCGCGGCTCTTTTTTCAATTCCCGGCGTCTAACCCTTTAACACTTTCCACAGCGGGAGTTTTCATGAATCGTTTTTTGTTTAAAGCGCTGTTCCTCACGGCTTTTTTTTTAATCTCGGGTATTTTTGCCCCTGTCCGGGGGCAGTCCCAAGCTCCCATCCGAAAGCAGGCTCCGCTTTTTTTCCGAACCGCTGTCAGTCGGTATTATCAGGCGCCTGAGGAACAAGTGGCCTTGGCGAGCCGTGGAAAAATCAAGGATGAGGAACTTTCGGTGCTGTTCCTCATTGTCCAAAGGGGGCGGGTGTCCCAGGAAAAAATCGCTCAACTCAGGGGTCATGGAGCCTCCTGGTTGACCACGGCCCGGCGCTTTGGCGTCACCCCCGAGGCTTTTTATGTCCCTTTGAAAACCCCCAAAGCGCCTTTTAAGAAAATCTTGGGCTACTATAAAAGCCGCAAGAGAACCCAATGGAAGAAGATCGTCCTTAGGGATGGGGAAATCGTGAATCTGGTGAACCTGAAATTTCTTTCCGATTTTTACAAATGCGCGCCTGAAACGATCGCCGATTGGCGTGCCAAGGGCAAGAGCTACGTGGACATCAACGCGGAGCTGCAGTCTCGGGCCGAAAACCGATAGCCTAACACCGCATAAGGCAAACCTAATTAGCCACAGATGAACACGGATGAACTCAGATAAGGCACCGCCATAAGAATTGAATGTTTTAATCAATTTGCTTAAAGATTCTGTTTTTGTCTTCCCGTTTGATCATCCGTGTTAATCCGTGTTCATCTGTGGCTAAACATGCCTGGGTTATTCTATTTTTCCAGATGTCTTTATTCTGTTGGTTTTGAAATGGAATCAGACTGGGTTTTCGGGCCAGGGGTGGCGGGGGTATCGGCGCATTAACTCCTTGCGGATTTGGGGGTAATGGTTTTTCCAAAAACCGGACAGGTCGCTGGTGATTTGGACCGGCTTCTTGCCGGGGGAAAGTAAATGGAGCACCACTGGAACTTCGCCTCCCCCGACCGCTGGGCCGCGGCTTAACCCCAAAAAATCCTGCAGCCGGGATTGAGCCCAGGGGGAACGATCCGCTTCGTAATGAATTTCCAGCCTTCGACCCGAAGGCAGTGATAAGGACGACGGGGCGAGTTTTTCCAAGAGGGATTGATCCCTGGGAGAAAGTTTAGCCCTGAGGGCCGAAACCAGCCCCGCGTCCTTCAAGTCCTTTAAGCTTTTTACACCCAGACATAGTTCTTTTAACACCGCTTCAACGTCTGGGCCGGTTATTTCTTTTACGTCTTTAGTTCGGCCGGCCGTGAAACGCACCCGATTCAAGAAGGTGGACAATTCTTCCGGGTCGCCATAGGCCTGCGGTCCCGCCGAAAGAGCTTCCTTATATAAAAGAGCCGCTGCCTCGGGGCCAAAATCCCCGCTGGCTAGCGGTTTTTCATCCAAAACCAATTGGCCGTACTTCAAACGCTTAAAACCCTCGACCCGGCCCGCCTGATGGTTCCACTCGAGCGTTTGTTCTTCGAATAAATTTTCCGGAAATAAATCCAAAAGCCAATCCATCTCGATGGGGCAGAGCGAGCGTGCCTTCACCTGGGAATTGTTTCCGGAGCCTTCCTGGGCCTCAATCACCACGAAAATTTCATGGGAGCGGGTCAGGGCATTGTCCTGGGCCAAGAGCATTCCGCCGGAAGAAAGCAGAAGCTCGCGGGTCTTTCCGGAACGGTTGCGCGTGGAGGAGGAATCGGGACGAATCTTCGCGACCCGGTCGGGGAAGGCGCAGAGCAGGGCTTTCGCGAGAAAGGTTTCGTCTGGTTTCCCTCGGGATCCGCCCGTGGCCGGCTTCATTAATCCCTTCAGCTGTTCCTCCAATCGTTTGGATTCAAACCCGGGTTTAAAACGCTTCAGTTCCTCCAACAGATCCTCGGATCCGGGTTTTTCCTCGCTGATCAGACAGGCCAGGCGGCAGGCTTGGTCGAGAATGGAAGCGTCCTGGGAGGCCATCTCCTCAGCTTTAATTAAGAATCTGGCCAGACGAGGAGCAAGGGGGAAGCGGGCCAAGCGCCGGCCAACTTCCGTTAGTTTTTCCGAAGGATCCAAGGCTCCCAAATTTTTAAGAAGGGATAGGGCCGTTTCCATCGCTGGGGCGGAGGGTTTTAAAAACCAGGGGAAGGCGTTTAAATCTTCAATGCCCAAACATTTCAAGTCCAATAAACTTTTGGATAGGTCCGAGCGCATTAATTCGGGCAGGTCAAAGGCGGCCCGATGATCGAAATCAAATTTGGAATAGAGCCTCAGGCAATGTCCCGCTTGAAGTCGTCCGGCCCGGCCTGTCCGCTGGGCCGCGGAAGCCTGGCTGGCGGGAATGGTGACCAGGCCCTCCAAGCCTGACCAGGCCGAAACCCGGGCCTGCCTCGTCAGTCCCGAATCCACCACGGCCGTGACGCCCGGAACGGTCAGGGAAGTTTCAGCCACATTGGTGGATAAAATGACCTTGCGTCCTTCACTGGGGGTTAAAACTTTTTGTTGTTCCTCGACGGACAAATCGCCGTAGAGGGCGTGGACTTCAAGGGGTTCACTTCTCAAGGCTTCCCGGCACTTTTGAATCTCAAACATCCCCGGTAAAAAAACTAAGGTCGTTCCGGATCCCTTCGCGGCCAATTGTTTGACGGCGGTTTTGACCTTGAGACCCAGATCCGGCTGTTCGGGCTGGGGGAGATATTCCACGGTGACGGGAAAAACCCGGCCCGGGCTATGGAGGATGGGACAGCCTCCTAAGTACTGGGATAGAGCCTGCGAATCCAAGGTGGCGCTCATCACCAGAAGCCGAAGGTCGGGCCTGGATTTTTGCTGAAGGCCCTTGAGCCAGGCTAGTCCTAATTCCAACGCCAGGCTTCTTTCGTGGAACTCATCCAGAATGACCGCGGCCACCTTGGAAAGTTCCGGATCCCCTTGGGCGAGGGGAAACAGCATGCCATCCGTCATGAATCTCAAGCGGGTTTCGGCACTGATTTTTTTTTCAAAACGAAATTGATAGCCCACTCTTTTCCCTGGCTCTTCACCCCATTCGGTGGCGACCCGCAGGGCGGCCATTTTCGCGGCCAGGCGCCGGGGTTGAAGCACCCAAATTTCCTTATCTTTCGTGAAGGCGGCGGACAACAAGGCGGGTGGCACCCGGGTGGTTTTTCCTGCGCCAGGCTCTGCCGTCACCACTGCGGCGGTTTTTGTCTCCAGGGCCCTGCGGATTTCGGGAAGAAGGGGGTCAATCGGCAGTGGATTCATGGAGGCATTGTCACATATTCCCCCTATTTCACCAGACGGCGGAACATGGTTCTGCGGGCCACCCACACCAAAAACACCAGCCAAGCCAAAAGAAGGGGAACGGCCTGGGGCTGGAAGGGTAGACCCACGGTCAGTGTGCGGACAAGCGAATTGACGGAGGTTAAGGGAAAGACCCAGGCGATTTTTTGAAGGTATCCGGGCAGGCTCTCGACGGGATAAAAGACACCGCAAAAGAGGAACATGGGAAAGACCAGCAGGTACTGGGGATAGGAAAGCTCGTCGATGCTCCGGGCATAGCCAGCGGCCGCCAAGCCCATGGCTGAAAAAAGGATTGAGCTGGCGAAACAGAGGGGAAGCAGCGACAAAAGGGAATGGCTAGGGAAATCTCCCGAAACCACGCCTATCAAGGCCACGACTTCCGCGGCCACCGTGGCTTTAGTGGCGTCCCACAAAAGCTCCCCCAAGAGCACCTCGGACAAGGTCACGGGCGTGATGGCGATGGCCTGGAAAATTTTCTGGTAATACATGCGCACGAAAGCCCCGAAGGCCCCCTCGTAGAAGCCCTGGAATAAAACCGTCTGGGCGATGATGCCGGAAAAAATAAAACTCCGGTAGGACAGGTGCACTCCTTGGGTGGTGATGCCGCCCACCAAGGCGCCCACTCCCAGCCCGAAGGACAGAAGGTAAAAAATCGGCTCCAGGAAAGTCGTGGCTATGTAATAGGGAAGGCTCTTGATGAAGACCATGAAATAGCGGAGCCAAACGCACCAAAGGCCCCACAAGGGGTCGGGGATTCTCATAGGCCTTCCACCCCCAGCCGGCTCCCGGTCAACTTGAGGTACACATCCTCTAGGTTGGGCCTTCGCTTCCAAACCACGCCGGGTCGAACTTCTTCCTCCACAGTTTCCCGGGAGATATGGCGTGCGATCAGCTTTTCCGGTGAGTCCACATCGAGTATTTTTCCCTGAAAGAGAACCGCTATCCGATCGCAAAGCCTCTCGGCTTCTTCCATATAGTGGGTGCAAAGAAGGATCGCCACCCCCTGACTTCGGGCCTCCCCCAGAACCTCCCAAAGCATCCGGCGCACGTCGGGATCCAGGCCCGTCGTGGGTTCGTCCAGCACCAAAACTTTCGGGTCAGAGATGAGGGATCGGGCGACTTGGAGCCGACGTTTCATACCGCCGGAGAGGCTTTCCACCGGCTCCCTGGATTTTTCCCAAAGTCCGAACCTTTCCAAAAGATCCCGGGCCCGTTCTTTGGCCTTGGCCGAGGGTATCCGGAAATAACTGGCGTGACGAACCAATTGGTCGAATACATTAAAATCGCTGTCCAGGGTCTCCTCCTGGCTGCAGACTCCCAAAATCCTCCGCGCCTCTTTGGGCCGTGAAAAGACGTTGTGTCCCTCCACAAAAACCTCCCCGGAACTGGCGGGATAAAAACCAGAAATGCATTGAATGGTTGTGGATTTCCCGGCCCCGTTGGGGCCCAGGAGCCCGAAACACTCGCCCGGGGCCACCTCGAAAGAAATATGGTCGACGGCCAAGGTGCCTTCGACTCCCCGGTGGGCCCGATAGCGCTTGGTCAACTGGATCACTTGGAGCGGAGGCGGCTGAATGGGATGCATATTTGTTTTCCATTACGCCGGTTAAAATGTCGGCCGACGGTTTTTTTACAACGGGACTTTTAACGAAAACATCCTCAGCATAGCATAGAGGCAGGAGAGTGGAATTTAACCGCTTGATTATTTTCCGTGGCTGCCAAGCGCTTCGGATCCTTTTGCTATGGGAAAAAAGAGGAATCATCCATAAATTGGCCTGAGCGAACCGGATCTCTCCTTAGTCAAAATCAGCCAAGAAAGAATCAGCGGCGGCGGGAGGACTCATTAGTGAAAAAAACGGCGGTTATCCTCCTGATGTTGAGCCTAGGCCCCTATTTGTCCGTACAAGCCGGACCCCCGCCCGAAAAGGTTTTTCGGCCTTATTTTTTAAGCCTCCAAAATAAAATTCCAAACACGGGATTAGAAAGCCCGGGCGGGATGATTTGGGGTCCTGATAAAAAAACATTGGAACTGCGGGAAAACACCGGGGCGCCGGACATATCGACCCTGAGGCAATTGACCTTCCCCGATCTTTTTATCGCCCTCAAGCAATTGAAACATACCCAAAAGATCGATCGGCACCTTTTACTGGCATCAGGCCGGCGGGCTGGATTACTGTCATTTCCCGGACAGGGAGGGAAACCACTGGTACGGTTGGATCTCCGGTGGGAATTTCAATTGGGTTCTCTGGCGGGGCCGCCGCTTTTGGTGGCGGGACGCCTTCACCGGGCATTGGCTTTACTACTACCAGGGATATTGGTGGCGGGCAGACCGGCAGGACGGCCAAAGCCTTCAAGTGTTGGTGGACGGAGAATATTTTCTTTGCGACCGGCAAGGGAAAATACTAAAGGACATGGGCCAGGATGGGGAAGGGGCCATTGTGAGCGCCCCAGGACGTTATCAGGGCGATTTTCACCGCGGGGGCCATGGCGGCCATCATGAAAATCACTCTCAGGCCCCCAGTTCTGATCAGGCGCCCACGAATTCAAAATCCTCTTCAACCGGAAACCAATAAATTCATTTTTTTCAAGTATGCTATTTCTTCTAATCATGGAAAATTCTTTTTTGACCCGACAACTTACTTGAAAAGGTTCATGGCTTCCTGCTCAAATAAGGACTGAATTCTTTAAGGTAGGGGTAGAATTTTTCAATTTTTAAAAAATCGAACGTTAAAACGAAGCCGGGAAAAAAACGCGATGCATCCAAATCCTAAAAAAATACTGATCGTCGACGACAATCAAGGCCTCCGTAAAATCACGCGGAAGGTATTAGAAGCCGCCGGGTATGAAGTGCTGGAGGCGCCGGACGGGGCCACCGCGGTCGCTCTTATGAAAGAAAAACCGGATCTGGTGATGCAGGATTTAGTTTTGCCTGACATTACCGGCTACGACTTGGTCCACAAATTAAGGGCTGTCTGCGACAACCCTCTCCTGCCCATTTTGGCTTTCTCCAGTTTTATGGAGCGCCAGGATACGCCTTGGGACACCAGCAGCGGTTTCAACGGCTTAATCGTCAAACCCGTTCAAACGGCCGATCTCCTTGAGGCTTTGAGAACCTACCTGGCCTAAAGTGGAGTTATCGCTTGGCGGCCCCTTGAAACTTTTACCTGCCTGGTTGTTCCTTGGCACCCTCCATCACGCGTTGTTATAATTCCTCTAACTTAGAAAACCCGCTCTCGAT
Source organism: uncultured bacterium (assembly GCA_964531065.1). GTDB lineage: Bacteria > Oederibacteriota > Muellerivitia > Muellerivitales > Muellerivitaceae > PALSA-1180. The sequence goes on along the minus strand of CAZHFP010000003.1, from coordinate 13,722 downwards.
TCGTCCCACCATTCCAAGCCGAAGAGGGAAAAGTTTGATGCCTTCCAGCGCCCGGCTCCAACAAGTTTGCCGAATGGTCCAACTCCTCTTGGTTTTTGCGGCAGTTCCCCTATCCGCGAAAAACACATTGATCGATGGCTTTTTCATTACCAGCGACCATGTGAAGCTTCACTATATCGAGGCGGGCCGGGGTCAAGCGGTTGTTCTCATTCCCGGGTGGCTCATGCCTGCGCAGATTTGGGAAGCGCAAATCCAGGGGCTTTCCAAAGATTTCCACGTGATCGCTTTGGATCCCCGGTCCCAGGGCCAGTCGGACATGACAAAGGCGGGAAACGACCCCTTACGCCGTTCGATGGATATCCAAGAGTTAATGGAACACCTCCAGCTTGATTCCGCGGCTTTGGTGGGTTGGTCCCTGGGTGCCTTTGATTGTCTCGCTTATTTACGCCAGTTCGGCGCCGACCCGATTGACGCTTTGGTGCTGGTCGACAGCCCCTTGGCCGCATCCTCCGGCGGGAAGTCCTTGCCGCGCGGAAAGTTCCTAAATCTTTTTGAAAGCGACAGGTTCAATGCCAATAAGGATTATGTTTGGGGTTTGTTTAGGCAAAAGCCGCCCAAGGGTTTTTCCAAACGAATGATCGCGGCGGCGGCCCTTGTCCCCACGGACATCGCTTTAGCGGCGCTGGACAATACCCAGCCGGGGGACGGGTGGGAGCCCCATAACTCCACGCTCCGAAAGGTTCCGCTTCTTTACGCCATTACCCCCAAGTACTCCTCACAGGCGGCCTATCTCCAACAAATGGAGCCTTCGGTCCGCGTGGAAATTTTTGAAGCCGCGGGGCATGCCCTGTTCGTGGACGAACCGGTTCGTTTTAACGACTTGATCAAAAATTTTTTACAGCAGGCTTCGACCGCTCCGGCCGGACCGTCCCATGGAAAACCAAATTCTTTTGGTACCGCCGTGTCTTCCGCCACCACTTCCGCTTCGCCGATCCAACCTAGGCCTCTTTCGGCGGTTACCCTCACTCCGATTCCGGAACCAGCCGTTACCGCCACCCCGATCTGGATGAATCCCACATCTACTTTTACCGCGACAGCGGCCCTGACATTTTTTCCTACGAATACTTTTACGGCGGGGAGCCCTTCCTCCTCTACCCCGACTCCAATTCAAACCGTCCTCGAAGCTCCCACGCGAATCCCGAAGGTTTTGACGGAAGCTTCTCCTACTCCGCCGCCGTCCTTGACGATCCGGCTGTCACAAACTTGGGACAATCTTTGGAGCGGGCAGGCCAAGCCTACGGCGCAGGCGACAATAGCTCCCAAGCCCCGTTCGCGCCGCGCCGCCTCGGTGGAATCGGGCGAAAATCCGATTGAGTCTCATTTTTTCACCACCAGCGATCATGTCAAACTCCACTTTCTGGAAGCGGGCCAGGGCCTGGCCCTGGTGTTTATCCCCGGCTGGCTCCTCCCGGCTGAAATTTGGAAGGCCCAATTGGAGGGGCTTTCGGAAGATTACCACGTCATCGCGCTGGACCCCCGTTCCCAAGGGCAGTCGGACATGACGCCCAAGGGCGATGATCCGGTTGACCAAGCCAAGGACATTCAGGAACTTCTCGATCATTTGCAGCTCACTTCCGTAGTATTGGTGGGATGGTCTCACGGCGGCTTTCAGGTTTTAGCCTATTTGGGCCAATACGGTACCGACCGCCTCTACGCCGCGGTTTTAGTGGACTCGGCCTTGGGCGCCGCTTCCAGCGCCTCCAGCACGGCGCCGAGGCTAAAATTCCTCGAACAGTTTCAAAAGGATCGGGCGGCTGCCACCCGAAGTTTCGTTTGGGGTTTGTTTAAAAAACATCCGCCGAAGGATTTTTTCCACCAGCTCACCGACGCCGCGGCCCGGACTCCGACCGATATCGCCCTGGCCCTGATGAACAACGCTTTCCCGGGAGAAACCTACCAACCCAGCCTTCCCACGATCCGCCAGGTTCCCTTGCTTTACGCCGTCAACCCCAAATACACTTTTCAAGCCAACTATTTGAAGCAGGTTTATCCGGGAGCCAAGGTGGAGATTTTTGAAAATTCGGGCCACGCCTTGTTTTACGATGAGGCGGATCACTTCAACGGCTTGATGAGGGATTTCCTCCGGCAGGCCGCGCTCTATCCCGCGGGGCTTCCCCCGTCCCGTGGCCCCGCTTCCCATGGCGCGCAAGTTCATTCTTTCCTGGAGAATCCCAAATGACCAAACCCAATCGTAAAGGCGAATTGAACCACCAAGGTCACCAAGTCCGCCAAGAACAACGAAAGGTAAAGTTATGGAAAAGAAATGATGGTTCAATTTTTATTTT
>CAZHFP010000003.1:0-11277 GCA_964531065.1 uncultured bacterium | reverse complement strand
ACCTTCGTGGTGAAATGGGGTTATGAATGAACTCTAACTCAGAAAGCCGCTACCTGCTTTCTAAACCCAACCACCAACTGCTTTGGGCTCTGTTCGCCGTGTCTTCCGCCAGCATCGGGTTTGAGATTATGTTGACCCGCTATTTCGCCATCGCCAGCTGGAGTGAGTACGGTTATTGGGTCATTTCCATTGCCATGGCCGGCTATTCGGCCAGCGGAGTGGCCTTAAGCTTATTTCGAGATTTCTTTTTTCGGCACGCCCACCGGCTGTTTTTCTTTATCCCACTTTTGCTGCCGCCCCTAGCCTGTCTGGGTTTTTACCTGGCAACCTTGAACCCTTTCAATCCCTTGGAACTCCAGGATCCGAATCTTTGGACGGAACAATTTCAAAACATTGCCAAGTATTACGCCGTCTTGTTTCCCTTCTTTTTCCTTTCGGGTCTTTATATCAGCTTGAGTTTTTTAGCTTTAGCCAACGAGAAGATCGGGGTGGTTTACGCCGCGGACCTGGTGGGAGCGGGGTTTGGGGCCTTGGTCATGCTGGCGGCCATGTTTTTCGTCCATCCCTATTATCTGCTGACGACCCTCATTCCTTTCTGGGCCCTGGGATCCCTGGCGGCCCAATACCGGGCCAGGCTAAAAGCCCGTTGGTGGAAGTGGTCAGCCGCTGTGCTATTGGTTTTCCTGTTGAGCGAGGCTTCCGCAGTGAAGTTCAACCGGGCCCATTTCTGCCAGTTTAAGATGATCACCCCCGCCTTGAACGTGGGCGACGCCAAAGTGAAGCAAAAGATTTTCTCTCCTTATGGTTATTACATGCTTTTGGAAAACTTCACCGAGCGGCTTGATATTGATCTGTCGAATAATTACGTGCTCTTAAAAATTGACGGGCCACCACAAGCCTTTGGTTTGTACCTGGACGGCAACCGGATTAGTTCTTTTCCCAAGATCCCGAAGACCGATTTTTCCTACGCCAAGGGCGCGCTGGATATTTTTCCCTATTTCCTCAAGCCCCGAAGCCGCGCGCTTTTAGTGGGCACCCGGGGAGGTTTTCGGATTGGCGAGGCCTTAGCGTCTCAGGCCTCCGAATTGGTGGCGTTGGAAAGCGACCCGAATCTTTTGTCCCTCCAGAAGAGCCCTTTGCTGGCGCCTAACGAGAAATCATGGATGAAAAACCCGAAGGTTCAGACCCTCCGTCAAGCCCCCGAATCCTATTTGGCTGGAAAATTTTCCCGCTTTGACATTATCGATCTCTCTAGTGAATTTCTGGACCAGGCCGACGCCAATAAATACGCCTTCACCCAGGAAGCCCTGCAAACCTACTGGAAGGCCTTGAGTCCGGGTGGGGTCGTTTCGCTGCCGGTAAGCATGAGAGAATTCACCGTCTACGCCCTCAAGCTTTTGGAAACGGCCCGGCAGGCCCTTCTTGCCCTGGGGGTCAAGAACCCCGAGTCCCGGCTGGTCCTCTACCGATCGGCTTGGAACGTCCGGCTCTTGATCGCCAAAGATCCCTGGACCGAGGATCAGATCTCCGCGCTTAAAAAATTCTGCGACAGCCGCTCCTTTGATATTTCCTATTACCCCGGAATGACCGCGGGATCCTGGGAAATTTACAACGACTTGCCGCCCACGGTCTGGGCCTCGGGGGATGAGCCGGTAGCCGCGCCCAAAGAGATTAGTGACGCGCTGAGGGATGACGCCTTCCAGCTGCTCTCGCCCCGGGGCCAGGCCTTCCGCGATTCACATTTTTTCAACTTGCGGCCTTCCACCCACGACCGTCCCTTCTTTTATTCCATATTGAGGCCCGGGCACTTGCGGGATATTTTGAATAACCTCTCCCAGATTCCACGGGAAGAAATAGGCTATCTCATTAACTTGGCGGTTTTGCCCCAATCCCTGCTTTGGGCCCTGCTGGTGCTGGCCTTGCCTCTGGTGAAACACGCCAGGGGGTCCGTTCCCCTGCCGCAATTGGGGAAGACTCTCGTTTATTTTTCCTGCCTAGGGCTTGGATTTTTATTTATTGAGATCGTGTTGATTGAGAAGGGGGCCTATTTTCTTGGAGACCGAACCATCGCTTTTTCCCTCATTCTTTGCGCCATGCTGGTTTTTTCAGGCCTAGGAAGCTGGTTCTCCGGAAGGGTTCCACACGAGCCCCAGGATCTTTTACGTTCGGCCGCTTTAGGGGTCGGCTTCTGGCTGCTGTTGAGTTTCAGCCTTTTGGATGGAACCTTGGGCGCCCTGCTATCCTGGTCGCTTCCCGCTAAATGCTTTTTACTCGCGGTTTGGGCCGCCATGGTTTCTTTCCCTTTGGGTTTTTTCTTTCCCTTGGGGTTAAGCCGGCTTCCCCGGGAAAGCGGACTCATCCCTTGGGCCTGGGCTTTGAATGGAGCCTTTTCCGTGGTGGCGACGCCCCTGGCTAATCTTTTGGCCATCGGCGCGGGCTACCATTGGCTGATATTGCTGAGTTTCTGCCTCTATGGGCTGGCCTTCTTGGCCTTTCCGCCGGGCTTTTACAAGCCGGAGCATCCCGGGAGGCGCCCATGAACCGGACAAAGTCTGTTGAACCACCAAGTTCACCAAGAACGGATAAAGTAAAATGTTCGGTTGAATTTTCATTTTCTTCGACCCTGCGGGGTGGGTGTAAAAGCAAAAAATCCTTGTTTGTTTTTCTTGGTGCCCTTGGTGGTAAAAATGGTTTGAATTATTTTTTAGCCTGTTTTCTAGCGCTTCAGCTTTTCACGGCTCGGTCCTTAACGGCCCAAGAAACGCCCGTGAATACCCCCGGCGCGGAAATAGCCGGCGGCAAATCCGCGGGAGAAAAGGCGTTCGGGGATCAGGACTGGACCTACAAAAAATTCCTCAAAGTTTTCAAAAAAAGCAAGCGAACAGTAAGGCTTACGTCCGGGGACTTCGACCGGGTTCAGGGGCGCAAGCCTGCCATGTTGAAAGATATCCGCCGCTATCTCTACCGCAAATTCGGCGAGGCCGACCCCCGGATCCTCAAGGCCTTCCAAGACATTCCCCGCGAATATTTCCATTATGACTATCAGGGAGGAGTGGATTTTTCAAAAACCGCTTATGAAAATCCGCCCCGGACCTGGTCCCTGGGCTGGGGTTCGGCCTTGAGCGACTATGAGGGACAGGCCTACATGGCCCAGCTCGCCCATCCCCGGCCGAAGGACACCGTTTTAGAAATTGGAACCGGCAGCGGGTTCAACATTTCGCTTCTTTCGAGGTTGGTCAGGGATGCCTATTCCATCGAGATCATCAGCCCCTTAGGAAACGCGGTCTCGAAGATTTTCAAGCCGCTGGGCTACACCAATATTCAAACCAGGGTGGGGGACGGTTATTACGGCTGGAAAGACGCGGGGGGGTTCGACATTATCATGTTTACCTGCGTGGCCCAGTTTGTGCCTCCTCCTCTTTTCCGCCAGCTCAAACCCGGCGGGCGGATTATTATTCCCATCGGACAGCCATTCAAGCACAACCAAGTTTTGTATGTTTATCACATGGATAAAAAAGGAAGGGTCCATTCGAAGAAAAATATCCCCGTTTATTTTATTCCGATGAAAGGCACAATGGGGGCCGCCGCGGCCCAAATGGGCATCGCCGTTCCGGGGCAAAAACTGGCTAAACGTCCCAAGGGTAAAACCGGAACCAGCCCCTTCTCCGCTGCGAAGCCCGCTTTAACCGTTTTGCCTGAAGGGTGGAGCATCAATGAAAGTGGACATTGGCCCCATCCGGCCCGGGAATAATCCCCTTAAATAAAAAAGCCCCGTCCGTTTTTTACGGACGAGGCTTTTTTAAAAAATCAAAAAATTATTTTTTGTCGTCAGCCGCGGGGGTCGCCGGAGGTTTCACGCCAGCTTTCTTGTCGGCTTTGTCTTTCTTGGCTTGAGCCCTATCGAGCCTGCCCTGCAGGTCCGAAAGATTGCCTTCGGCCTTGGCGGAGCTGGCATCGGCAGCCTTGGCCGCGTCAATGGACTTTTGATAGGCGTCCTTGGCCTTGTCAAGCTTGTTGGTCTGCTCGTAAGTGGATCCCAAGTTGTTCCAGGCCACATAGTTAGCGTCATCGGCGGCAACGGCCTTTTCAAACAGGGGCAAAGCCTTGTCGTACGCCGGTTCTTTCGCCGTCAGATAAGCCAGGCCTTCGTTATTGAGGCGCCAGGCTTCCATTTTCTTGGACTTTAACACGCCCATCTTTTCATAAGCCGCCACAGCCTCGTCGGTTTTTCCGGCTTCGGCCAAAGCGATGGCCGCTTTCATGGCGGTTATGGTCGGGCTATCGGTCTTGGCCGATTTGGCTGGGACCGGGGTGGCTTTAGAAGCGTCATCCGCCCACAAATTTCCGGCTGAGACCGCCAATCCTGCCGCCATCAGCAAAAAGAAACGCAGATACTGAATCATGACTCTCTCCTTATTAATTGAAATAAAACTCCAGGGCCTTGTCCACAGCCTAGCTAAAATTCAGCTTGAAACCCAGCTAATTTGGATTTTATTCGAACTCGCCCAAAAGTCGAGGAATTTCCCGCTTGAGCCCTTGTTTATTGACCACTTTCCGGCCTGTCAAAAGGATTAACGGCGATTTTTCGAGAAGGGGGAAGGCCGATGGACTATGTTTTAAAGGGTGTAACTTTTCGAGCTAAACCCAGGTAAATTGACTCATCACGCACAAGGAAGGGAACTCCATGATCTTCTTGTTGTTCTTTAGCTTTCTCGCCGGATTCGCCACTATTCTCGCTCCCTGCATTTGGCCGCTTCTGCCCCTTGTTCTATCTGTTTCTTCCACCGGCGGTAAGCGCAAACCTTTTGGTTTGACTTTGGGCGTCATGACCAGCTTCATCCTTTTTACCTTGTTCATCTCTTCTTTAGAAAGCTTCCTAAACATTGGACCCAATGTTTTCCGTTTGGCGGCCGTGGTCATCATCGGGCTTTTAGGATTGTCTCTGCTTTTTCCATCGCTGGGGGCGAAGTTCGAGGTTTTTATCAGCCGGGTGCTTCAGCCTCTGCAAAACCGCCTCCAGGGTAGCCGCGAAGGCGCGGGGTTCGGCGCAGGTTACGTGGCGGGTTTTTCTATCGGCCTGGTCTGGGCTCCCTGCGCGGGGCCAATCTTGGCCACCATCGCCACCTTGGCCGCCACGAGGGCGGTGAACTTCCAAGTGTTTCTCGTGACGATGGCTTATGGCTTGGGGTTGGGGATACCTTTGTTTCTGGTTTCGTTGAGCGGTTCGTTGTTGTTCGCCAAAATGCGCCGGGTGACGAAATACACCGGCCGGGTTCAACAGGTTTTTGGGCTGATCATGATCTGCGTGGCGCTTTTGATCTACACGAATTACGACAAGACCCTCCAGCTGAAAATCCTAGAGGTCTTTCCCAGCTATGGCAATCTGGTCAATGGCGTGGAAAATAATAAAACCGTTTCCGACCAATTGGACGCTCTGCGGGGGAATGGCCCCCGGACGGTTTCCACCGACGCCTCCGGATCGTTGGCGGACTTGGGACCGGCCCCCGAGTTTAAAGGAATCGCGGGCTGGTTAAATGGTCCGCCCCTGACGATGGAACAGCTCCGGGGTAAAGTAGTCTTGGTTGATTTCTGGACCTATAGCTGCATCAATTGCCTGAGAACCCTGCCCGCCGTTAAGGCCTGGTACCATAAATACGGGCCGGAAAATTTTGTCATCATCGGTGTGCACACGCCCGAATTCGCGTTCGAAAAAGAAACCAACAACGTACAAAAGGCCTTAAGTCAGTTCAACCTAACCTACCCCGTGGCCCAGGATAACAATTATCAAACCTGGAACGCTTTTCACAACGAATATTGGCCGGCTGAATATTTAATCGACGCCAAGGGCCATATTCGTCTGGCGCATTTTGGGGAAGGGCACACGGACGAGATGGACGCAGCCATTCGTCAGCTTCTGGCCGAAGCGGGCCACCCGGTAGGATCGGGCGCGGTGATGGTAGAGGCCCAAGAATCGGAAAGCAATGAAACACCCGAATCTTATTTAGGGCTGGCCCGTCTGGAGCGGTTCGCTTCCAATGAAAAGGCCGCGGCGGGAAAACACAGCTATTCACTGCCCGAGACCCTCGCGCTCAACAAAATCGCCTACCAAGGCGTTTGGACCTTAAGCGATGAAGCGGCAAAAGCCGGCCGGGGCTCGGCCCTGGAAATCCAATTCACAGGGGATAAGGTTTATCTGGTGATCGGCCCCAGCCAAAAAGGGGACAAGGTAACGGTTCTTTTAGATGGAAAATCAATCGGGGAGAAGGGCGGAGTGGACGTGCAGGATGGCAAGGTGTTCTTAGATACCGAAAGGCTTTACAACCTAGTGGACTTAAAAGGAAAAAGCGGCCCCCATTTGCTGCGGCTTGAATTTGAAAACGAAGCCACTTCCGTCTACGCCTTCACTTTCGGATGAAGACCGCCTGAAATAAACTTTGGCGTTATTTTGAACCCATCTCCGGGGGTAAATCAAAATGATAGAGCGGTTTATCTTTTTGATAAAAAATGTAAATGCCATTTACTCCATTCAATAATCGAAATATTCCCGCCGACCCGATGGATTTAAAATGAAATCGCCTATACTGAAAAAGTGAAAACACATATTCATCATTTCCACATCAGCGTTTCCGACGCCAAAATATCCCTGCCTTTTTATAAAAGCCTGTTGACCCATTTGGGATACCGGATCATGATTAAGAACGCAAACCACATCGGCGCCACCAACGGCACGACGGACCTTTGGGTCGTTCAGGCCAACTTAAAAGATCAAAATATTGTTTTCCCGCACGAGGGAATGGGCATCAATCACATCGCCTTCCGCGTCTCCACCAAAAAGGAAGTGGAGGATTTCAACGAAAAGTTTTTAAAGCGGCATAAGATTAAAACCCTTTATGACAGTCCCCGAATTTTCCCTGAATACCATTCGGGATATTTCGCCGTCTATTTCCTCGACCCGGATAAGATCGCGTTGGAAGTTGTTTTCATCCCCAAATTCAAGGACCGGACGAAGGTCATTGAGCGCCATCTTTTAAAATCGCCGGTTTAAAATAGACCGCTTCCGTTCATCTTTTTTCCGAAAAGCGCTTTTCCCAAGGGTTGATTCAGTTTGTATATCAGTTTCATTTATTGTTGGAGATTCCTTCCCAACTCCCGATTAAAATACCCGCCGTAACTCCAACCAACCTCTATCTTTCGGGGGAAAAACATGAAGACGCGTCCGTTGGGAAACTCGGATCTGCTCATTACTTCAATCGGGGTCGGTACTTGGGCCATCGGGGGGCCGGACGGCAATTACAATTGGGGACCGCAGGACGACCAGGATTCCATCGCGGCCATCCATCGGGCGCTGGACTTAGGGATCAACTGGATCGATACGGCTCCGGCTTACGGGAAGGGGCATTCCGAAGAAGTTGTCGGCAAAGCCATCAAGGGATTGACGCCAAAACCCTATCTTTTTACAAAAAATTCACTGGTTTGGGGTTCGGACCGCGTCATCAAAAATAACCTCAAGGCTGATTCCATCCGCCGTGAATGCGAGCAATCCTTAAACCGTCTGGGGGTTGAACAATTGGACCTTTTGCAAATCCACTGGCCCAATCCCGATCCGGACATCGAGGAGGCTTGGGGCGAGATGGCCCGATTGAAAAAAGAAGGCAAGGTCCGCTGGATCGGTGTTTCCAATTTCAGCCCGGCCCAAATGAAGCGTTGTGAGACCATCGAGGCTGTGACTTCATTACAGCCGCCCTATTCGGCGGCGCGGCGGGATATTGAGAAGGAAATCCTTCCTTTTTGCAAGGAACAAGGGATGGGAGTATTGGTTTACTCTCCCATGCAGGCGGGAATTTTAAGCGGGCGCATGACCAGGGAACGCGTCCAAAACTTGCCGGAAGGGGATTGGCGGCGCAAGAACGACCAGTTCCAAGAACCGAACCTGACCCGGAACCTCGCGCTTCAGGATCTGTTCATCAAAATAGCCAAGCGCCACAACCACGGCGGGGCGGTAGCGGCCATCGCCTGGGTACTCCGGAATCCTGAGGTCACGGGAGCCATCGTGGGAGTCCGGTCTCCCGCCCAAGTTGCGGAGCTTTCCGCCGCTGGAGAATTCCGCCTTTCAGCGGAGGAAGAGGCTGAAGTCTCGCGGTTTTTATCGGCTTGAATCGCCGATCATTTTTATTTTTTTGACCGCTTCCAGATCGGCCTTCTCGAAATCTTTTGTTTCCTTTAGATTCGCCCGGATTCCTTCCAATTCCGTGAGATTTTCCTGGAGAAACCGGCAGAGAGGCTCGCTGGAGCTTGAATCCTGGGACTGGCGGTAGGCCTTGGTGATGGAGTTTTGACCGTCCATTTTTTGGAAATATTTCTCCGATTCCCCGGAACCCAGCCCGATGGCGATGCCCTGGATGACCTGATGCTGCCAGTCGTTGATTTTGGAGTAAAAATCCTTGCCGCCCGCGTCGTTAAAAAGATGGTTGCCCTGGTTGATCAGGAAATCCAAAAAAGCCTTAAAAAAATTAAGCGAGGTCTTATCGAATTCTTCCTTTCGTTTGACCGAATACTCAAGGGAAGCGAGCCAAAGTAAGGCCAGCCATCCAATGACCCAGCCATACCAAGGCACGAGAGTCGAAATTTTCACAAGTTCGGCGTTGGCTTTGAAGCGGGGAACCAGAATCAGCGTCAGTTCGGCCGCCTGTAAAACCGCGAAGAGGAACAGGGAAATGGATTGCCGAAGGATCAATCGGAGAAGGTGAAGACGATTTTGGAGCCATTGAATCATGTGGAAATTTTAGCGGATCAAACCAGACTTGGGAGAAATAAAGAGCAGGGTCTAATCGAGGTGAAATCTATGTCACTTTCGGTTTTTTGAGACCCGCGGAAAGAAGAACAAGGACCAATATAGCCCTGTCCGGCAACTCCCCCAGCCGGGCTGATGCGTCCAAAGTTGGAGATGTATTAGGCTAGAATGAAGAACTCGACCTATCCAGTCCCGAAAGGTTTTGAAATTCCATGGAGCCCATGATCGAAGTCCGAGGCTTGACGAAAAAATTTAAGGATGTCCATGCCGTTGAGGACGTCAGCTTCGACGTCGCTCGGGGCGAATGTTTCGCGCTGCTGGGCCCCAATGGCGCGGGCAAAAGCACCACTATCAAAATGCTCATTACCCTCCTGGATCCTGATGCCGGCGAGGCGAAGGTAAATGGTTTTTCCTTAAAGAGGGAAGCGTCCCGGGTCCGGGAGTCCATTGGTTATGTCCCCCAAGCCCTGTCGGTGGATGGATCCCTCACGGGCTGGGAAAACCTGATGATCTTTGGCAAGCTTTATGGTTTGAGCGGAGCCCAATTAAAGGAACGGGTTCCCCGGATACTGGATATGATGGATTTAACCGAAGCGGCTCACCGACCCGTGGCCCATTATTCGGGCGGCATGGTGCGCCGACTGGAAATCGGCCAGTCCATTTTGCATCATCCGGCCGTAGTGTTCCTGGACGAACCCACCGTGGGCCTGGACCCGGTAGCCCGCAACGCCCTCTGGGGCCATATCCGGGAACTGCGCAAGGAATTCGGTATGACCATCCTTCTGACCACCCATTACATGGAAGAGGCCCAGGAATTGTGCGATCGAATCGCCATCATGGACAAGGGCCGCATCGTGGTGATCGGAACCCTTCAGGAACTTCGAAAAAAAGCCAAAAGCCCAAAGGCCACCATGGACCAGCTTTTCGTGCGTTTCGTGGGGCCGGTTGAATCCGGAGAACAAGGAGGATTGGCCAATGTCAAAAAAAGCCGCCGCACCGCCGAAAGACTCGGTTAAGCGCCGCCTCCCCTTCTTTCTTTTTTGGTACCACGTGGGCGTCATCATTGAGTTGGAGACCCGAAAAATGATGAAGGACCCCATGGAAATATTTTCGCGGAGCCTTCAGCCCGTGATCTGGCTTCTTTTGTTCGGCGAGGCCTTCAGCCGCATGAAGGCCGTGCCGGAAGCCGGCGGGGATTACCTGGCATTTCTCACCCCCGGCATTTTGGCCCAGTCGATTACCTTCGTTTCCATTTTTAACGGTTTGTCCATTATCTGGGAAAGGGATATGGGGCTCCTGCAGAAAATCCTGACAACGCCCATTGAGCGATCCGCTTTGGTCCTGGGGAAAATGCTGGCTTCCACTTTCAGGTCCCTCTGCCAATTGGTGGTGGTGCTGACCCTGGCCCTTTGCTTAGGGATACATCTTCAATGGAGTCCGGTCCGGGTGGCCGGTCTTTTGGGTTTCGTCATCCTGGGGTCGGCTTTTTTTTCAGGGCTTTCGATGGTGATCGCGGCCATCGTGAAAACCCGGGACCGCATGATGGGGATTGGACAATTGGTGACCATGCCGTTGTTTTTCGCCTCCAGCGCCCTCTATCCGGTTTCCATCATGCCTCAGTGGCTGCAGGTTTTCGCCAAGTTAAACCCCATGAGCTATCTGGTGGACGGGCTTCGAGGGCTTTTGCTGGATCCCTCCTATGCCCACGGCTGGCTGGACGGGCTGGTCCTCACAGGGGCATCCCTTTTTATCTGGGTCCTGGCAACCCGGCAATATCCCCGTCTTTTGATATAAGGTTTTCGGGCGCGAAAAGATAAAATGATTGATTTTCATTGGATGAAATCAGCATTCCTGCCGGAACTCTTTGTCGATCACCATCGTCTAACCTAATAGGAATAACTTTATGGGCTTTAAATAACCAGGATTAACCCAAATGAAAGAGGTAATGCCATGAAAAACAAAAGCGCTTTATTGCTGTCGCTTTTCCTGCTTCCCGTACTGGCCGCCCGGGCGGACAACAACGGGGAAAGAGGATTTGTGGGAGGCCTTAAAATCAGCGACGTCAAAAGCGTCCGAACCAGTTCCCAGGCTCCCCAAACCCGTCCGCCGGTAGTCATCAATATGAGCCACGGTTCCAGCGGGGGACATAACCGAAATTTCCCTTCCCAACAATCGGCGCGCCCCGCGGCCCAGCCGCAGGCTAACCGCCAGCCTTCCTACGGCCAGCTCCATTGGAACGCTCCGGCACAAAACCGGAGCCAATCCCAACCCTGGACTCCCGCGGCCAACCGGCACGGCAGGACAGCCGCCAATGCCAATCCTAGGCCTGTTCTCAAGTCCTATTCCAGCCCCGGTGTCAGGGCCGCCGTGGCGGTCCATCACCATGCCTATACCCAGGGTTATGTTCGAAAAAAATTACAGAAGATCGGAGTGACCCGCGAACCCAACCTTATCACGGACCGCGCGGAAATTATTCATACCGACCG
>CAZHFP010000002.1:49481-51855 GCA_964531065.1 uncultured bacterium | reverse complement strand
TGGCACAAATCAGGGAAATTAAAAACCGAATTAAAAGCGTCAAGAACATCGGGCAGATCACTAAGGCCATGAAGATGGTGGCCACGGCCCGCTTGAAGAAAGCCCAACAGCGTATTTTGGGCGCCCGGCCCTACGCCCAGCGCATGGCGGACGTCATGAAAAACCTCGCCTCCAAGACGGGGCCGGAAGTCCACCCGCTGTTGACCGTGAGAGCTGAGGGAAAAACTGCCCTACTGGTGATTACCGCCGACCGGGGCCTTTGCGGGAGCTTCAATACCAGCGTCCTGCGCCAGGCCCACGGTTATCTGCGCGAGAATCCGGATACGGTCCTCTTGACGGTTGGGAAAAAGGGCAGGGATTATTTCAAACGCCGGGGTTTTTCAATCCGCCGGGAATGGCTGGGTGTTTTCCCCCATATTCCCTATGAGACAGTGCTGGAAATGCGCGATGAGATTGAGTCGCTTTTTATCGCCGAAAAATATAAATCCATATTGGTCCTCTACACCGATTTTAAAAGCGTTATGACCCAAATGGTGACTTTGGAAACCCTTCTGCCGATTAAGACGCAGGTGGTTGAAGGCGGCGGTAAAACCGCTGACCACTCCGGCGGAGACTATGAATTTGAACCCACGGTGGAAGCGATTTTGGAAAAATTGATCTCCCAGTATTTAGCGACCCAAATCCACCGGTTCCTTCTGGAGAGCTTTTCATCGGAGATGGCGGCGAAGCGCAACGCCATGGAATCGGCCAGCAAAAACGCGTCGGAAATGATTGGAAGATTGACGTTGGAATTTAACCGGGCCCGCCAGGCCATGATCACGAAGGAACTGGCGGAAATCGTTGGCGGCGCCGCCGCGCTCCAATAAAGGCAATGTTGAATTATGAATTTTAAATTATGAATTTTTGCTGCTTTTCGACGGCTTAGCCGTCGAAAAGCTTCCATCATTCAAAATTCAAAATTGAGAATTCAAAATTTTAGATGATTTCGGAGGAAGTGTATGAGTGCAACCAAGACTGAAACAGCGGTAAAGACCGGAGAGGTCACCCAGGTCATTGGACCGGTCGTCGACATTAAATTTGCCGGCGGGGAAGTTCCTTCCATCTACAACGCCGTCAAGATCAACTACGACAAGGAAAATATTCACATCACCCTGGAAGTCGCCCAACATTTGGGGGACCAGACCGTTCGCGCGGTGGCCATGAGTTCCACCGATGGATTGCGCCGGGGAATGACGGTCACGGACACGGGGTCGGCTATTTCTGTCCCGGTAGGGCGCGGAGTTCTGGGACGGGTGTTGAATGTCTTGGGCGAACCGGTGGATGAGATGGGGCCGGTCAAGTTCGAAAAACGCTACCCGATTCACCGTCCAGCGCCGCCTCTCGTCGAACAATCCACAAAAAAGCAGATTCTTGAGACCGGCATCAAGGTCATTGATCTTTTGGCCCCTTATCAAAAGGGGGGGAAGATCGGCCTCTTCGGCGGAGCCGGCGTCGGAAAAACCGTTGTCATCATGGAATTGATCCGCAACATCGCCACCCAGCACGGCGGGTTCTCTGTTTTCGCCGGGGTCGGCGAAAGAACCCGTGAGGGGAATGATTTGCTGATAGAAATGAAAGAATCCAAGGTTCTGGAAAAGGCATCCTTGGTTTACGGGCAGATGAACGAGCCGCCGGGAGCCCGCGCGCGGGTGGGATTGTCCGGACTGACCATCGCCGAGTATTTCCGTGATGAGGAAAACCAGGATGTGCTTCTCTTCATCGATAACATATTCCGTTTCACCCAAGCGGGATCCGAAGTGTCCGCCCTTTTAGGACGCATGCCTTCGGCCGTCGGCTACCAGCCGACCCTGGCTTCTGAAATGGGAGCTTTGCAGGAACGCATCACTTCCACCCAGAAGGGTTCTATCACCTCCGTGCAGGCCATTTACGTTCCCGCGGACGACTTGACCGACCCGGCGCCGGCAACTTCTTTCGCCCACTTGGACGCCACCACCGTCTTGAACCGCGCCTTAACGGAACTTGGGATTTATCCCGCAGTGGATCCTTTGGACTCCACTTCCCGCATGCTGGATCCTCTCGTTATTGGGGAAGAGCATTACAACGTGGCCCGCCGGGTTCAGCAGATTCTCCAGCGCTATAAGGAACTGCGCGACATCATCGCCATCTTAGGGATAGACGAGTTGTCCGACGACGACAAACAGATTGTCTCTCGGGCCCGCCGCATCCAGAAATTTTTGTCCCAGCCCTTCTTCGTAGCCCAGGAATTTACCGGAACGCCCGGCCGTTATGTCTCCCTGTCCGATACCATCCGTTCCTTCAAGGGATTGGTGGACGGCCAGTACGACGCGTTGCCCGAGCAGGCTTTTTACATGGT
>CAZHFP010000002.1:44772-49381 GCA_964531065.1 uncultured bacterium | reverse complement strand
CCGGATAAGCCCGCCATCGCGGAAGAAGCCACTTTGGTGGTGCTTCCGGGTGAAATGGGAGAATTCGGCGTGATGGCCCATCACATGGCTTTTTTATCGACCTTGAAACCGGGGACGGTTCGGATTGTGAACGGCCAAAACCGGGATCTTTATTTCGTCGCGGGCGGCTTCGCCGAGGTCAACCAATCCTCCGTCATTGTCTTGGCCGAAGATTATGAAAAGGCCGATGAGATTGACGTGGCCGGCGCCCAAAAGGCCAAGGCTCAGGCCCAAGAACAGCTCTTGGAAAAAAAAGAGGGAATCGATTTAACCGCCGTTCGAAATGTTTTGGCCCGGGCCGAAGCCCGGTTGAAAGCGGCCGAGGAAGCCGAGACGCTGAAAAAATAATGAACCACTAATTTGGTATACAACGCAAACCGAACCCTCGCCCCTTGAGGGAGAGGGCATGCCGATAATCTATAAGACTTAAGGTATTCGGCATTGTGCCAATATCATTTTGGATTAATATCCAAAATTGGCACAGGGTGAGGGGTGACTTTGGTGGTCTAAACCACCCTCATCCCGTCCTTCTCCCCTCAAGGGAGAAGGGGAAGTTATTTTTTCTTTGAGAGTCCCCATGAGTCCCTCCGATACCCCCTCCTTTCATGAAGTCCTCGAAGAATCCTCCCTGGCCGATAACAGCATGGAAATTGTGAAGATCAACGGCCGCCGAATCGCAGTTCTCAAACGATTCGGAAAACTCTTCGCCATCGATAATGACTGTCCCCACGTGGGAGGATTCCTCGGAAGGGGAATCTTCGACGGCAACAACGTTGTCTGCCCCCTCCACCAATGGACTTTTGATATCGCGACGGGGAAATCCACGAAGGGCCTATCGGACATGCGCGTGGCGGTTCATGAGGTGAAGGTGGAAAACGGGAAAATTTGGGTGAAATTAACTTAAAAAGCCCGGCTTGTGTTCTTTCTCCCGATAAAGATAAAATGCCTTTGGTGTCTTTGTAATAAAAGGTGTGAATCATGATCGTTGGGTTGGGTGTGGATTTAATTGAAATCGAACGGGTGAAGAGCGCCCATCTCAAGTATGGGGACCGTTTTATCAAACGCCTCTTCACTTCAGGTGAAGCCGCCTATTGCCTCAAAAAAAAAGATCCCTATCCATCGCTGGCGGGCCGTTTCGCCGCCAAGGAAGCGGCCATTAAAGCCTTCAGCCGCGGTTTCGGCGGGCGGTGGAAATGGACCCACATTGAAGTGACCCGCGAATCCTCTGGCAAACCCTCCTTGAAGTTGACCGGCATCCTAGAAAAACTCCGGGTTGAGCGAAAGATCGACTCGGTTCATTTAACCATTGCCCATAGCAAAAGGGACGCGACCGCTACGGTCATTCTTGAATCCTCCAAAACGGCGAAGAAAAAATGAAAAAAACTAAACCCTTTGAACCCCGCCGGTTGAGCTCGGCCCAATGGTTTTGGTTTTTGGCGTTTATGGGAATCCTCACTCGCGCCGCCATGCTCCGGACCGCGGCGGCCGAAACCACCGACGGTATCCTCTGCCTGACCTATTTCAACCTTGATTTTGTCCAAACGCCGCGGTTCATGATCCTGCCGGGCTATCCCGCGCTTTTGTGGCTGGGGGAGCATCTGGGCCTGCCGGGGTGGCTTTGGGGGAGGATCCTTTCCGCCCTGGCGGGGGTCCTTTTTCTCATTCCCCTGTGGAAATTTTCCAGGCGGTGGGTTCCCGAGGAAATGTCCGGAATTATTTGCGCCATGGCTTTATTTTCACCTCTGCTCTGGCAATGGTCCCTGAAGGTTATGCCGGATACCCTCTTTTTACTTTTTTTTTGGTGGTGCCTGGAAAGGTTGACCGCCGCTGACGTTGAAAAAAACGAAAAGGCTTGGTGGCAAGCCTGTCTGTTGGGCGCGGCCGCGTCCATGACAAGGGTGGAGGGTTTTCTCTTTTTCCCATGGCTCTTGGCCTTAGGTTTTGGTGTTTCAGGAATGAACCGCTGGAAAAGGTTTTTGGGGTCCCTGGTGATTTGGGCCGGGCCTTTTTATTTTCTCAGCCAAAAACTGGCCCTTCTTCTTTCGGCTTATCAAGAAGGATTAGGACTGACCGAGGGGGCTGGAAAGGTTCGCTTTCCTTTTGTCAATTTTGTGGACCATTTCTACACCTACTTGACCCAGCCCCTTTATGTGTTCACGCCCCTGGTTTTCTGGTTCGCGATCCTGGGCCTGGCCAAGATGGTCCGCCGCCGGGATCCGGAGGGGGACGCGCTCAAGAAAATCACCCTTCAAATTTTAGTCCTTATTTTTATTTCACGGTTGATTCCGGCCCAATACCAGGACCGTCATATGCTCCCATTCCTTCCTTTGCTGTTGGTGGCCGCGGGATTTCATCTTGAGATTTTCTTCGAGAGTTTGGATAAATCCCGGGGTGTGATAAAGGTGCTGTTCATGAAAAACGGGCTCTTGACCCTTTGTATGGCCTGGCTGGCGCTTTATTCCGTCGCGGTCCTGATCAGCCAAACGGATTCCTTTGGGGACATCAAGCGTTCTTCCGAATTTTTGAAAACCCTGCCCCCAGACGCGGTCATCTATTCGGACGAGGTGCCTAAAACCCAATATTGGTCCGGCCGAAAAATTAAGTTGATGCCCTATCTCGCCGAAAACACCGCCTTCACCCCCCGGCCCGGCGATTATGTGGTGCTCCACAGCTTTTATGTCCCCCGTATAGGCCAGGCGGACGAGCATTTAGTCAGGGGATACGGCGCGGAATTATTAAAAGAAGAATCCAGCATGATCGTGCCTCTTTTAACCGACGTGATGGAAGATCCCGACTTTCAAAACCGCACTACCGCCACCGCCTTTCGTTTCGCCCCGCAATTTTTCAGGAGCCAGGTCTATCGAATACCAAATAATTCACCACCAATGGCGCCAAGTACACCAAGGAAGGCAAAAGCGAAGACCTGAAAAATCTGAATAAAAATTTGATTGGTTTATATCTTTCTTGGCGACCTTAGTGGTTCAAATGATTGTTGTTGGATCTTTTTTAAGGAGCAATTGTGAAATTAGCCGCGGCCCAGGACATGAAAAAAATAGATGAGCTTGCCGTGAAAAACCACGGACTCACGATCAGCCAACTGATGGAAAACGCCGGGGCCGCGGTCGTAAACGTTCTTGAGGCGGGATGGGAGAATCCGGCCAAAAAGACCATTGGTATCCTTTGCGGACGAGGTCATAACGGCGGGGATGGGTTGGCGGCGGCCCGCCTTCTGAAGTTTAAAAAAAACCGTGTGGTCGCTGTGGTCGTAGGAAGGGCTGAGGATTTGGCCCCGGAGACCCACCAGCAATATCAAAAGGCAAAAGCCGCGAAAGTTCCCATTCTTTTTCTGAGGGATACAGAAGATCTTCATAAAATCCGGATGGCTTTAGAAACATGCGATCTTTTAGTGGACGCGTTGTTGGGAACCGGTCTTTCCCGGCCTGTGGAAGGTCTGTTTCGAGATTTGATTCAACTGGCCCGCGGTCTGTCCAAGCCCGTGGTGGCGGTCGATATTCCCTCGGGGATGTCATCGGATTCGGGATCCGTCTTAGGGGATGTTTTACCGGCTCAAACCACCGTTACCTTCGGGCTCCCCAAGATGGGTTTTTACACGCCTCAGGGTTCTTCCCTGACGGGTGAAATTAAAATCGTCAATATTGGTTTTCCATCCGAGCTACTAAACGCCCCGTTTATTAAAAAAGAATTAACTGATGTTTCCATGGTTCAAAAAGTTTTGCCGCGGTACGACGAGAACACCCACAAGGGAACCAGGGGCCGGGTCCTCATCGTGGCGGGAGCCACCGGCTTAACCGGCGCCGCAGCCCTTTCGGCTTATGGGGCCCAGAGGATCGGCGCGGGACTTGTCACGGTGGCCTGTCCCGAGAGCTTGAACGCGATTTTGGAGGTGAAACTCACCGAGCCCATGACCGCGCCTGTTCCTGAAGTGGAAGGGGGATTCCTTTCACTCAAGGCCGCCGGCAGGATTCTTCATTTGGCCGCTAACGTGAACGCGGTGGTCATCGGCCCCGGTATCGGCCGCCACCGGGAAACGGGCCAGCTCCTTCGGGAAATTTTGACGAAACTGACCGTGCCTATGGTAGTGGACGCGGATGCCCTCCACCTGTTGGGGGGACAATTGGATATTTTCAAGGCCGCGCAAGCACCGGTTGTTTTAACGCCCCATCCAGGGGAAGCAGCCTGGCTTTTAAAAACCACCATCAGCGAAGTCGAACAAAACCGCGTTAAAGTTGCGAAGCAAATAGCTGAAGGCTATAATGTCGTCGTTGTTTTAAAAGGACGTTTCACTGTCATCGCAAATCCCCAAGGCCAAGTTCGTTTGAACCCCACGGGCAACCGGGGACTGGCTACCGCCGGCACAGGGGATGTCTTGTCAGGGATCGTGGGCGGACTTTTGGCTCAACGCTTAACGCCCTTTGAGGCAGCTACCGCCGGAGTTTATCTCCATGGGTTAGCGGGCGAAAGAGCCAGCCGAAGATTCGGGCTGGATGGTTTATTAGCGGGGGATCTATTGCCGATTCTACCGAGACTGCTGAGACGGTTAAGAGAAAGT
>CAZHFP010000002.1:36778-44672 GCA_964531065.1 uncultured bacterium | reverse complement strand
TCCCTATGGCCGTCGCGAATGAACTCCAAAACCAATGGGAAGCGTTCCTCAAGCTCCTCCAAGTCCGGGAGCCGAGGCTCTACGACCACTTAAAAAGCGCCCGGGTTAAAGAGTCAACTAGGTACAATATGGTGATTTTCGCCCAAAACGCCGACGATTTAAAAGAAATGGAAGTTGGCCTCAAAGTCTATCATGATAAGATAATCGAGTTCATGCCGATGATCTTCGGGGAAAGCAAGGGCATCAAGACCGAATTGGCCTCCGAGGAAGATTGGGGGGGCGCGGCCCCCAAGGGCGTGCCTCTGGCCGCGCCTACAGCGCCCGCGGGACCGGTGGTGGCTATGTCGACCGATCAAAATGAGTTATTGAAAGTTTTGGAAGTATCCATCCGCCAGAAAGTGGAAGCCGAAGTGAGAGCGTCCCTTCAGGCGGAAGCCGCCAGCGGGGAAAAACAAGGCGAGCTTCGCGAAAGAATAAAAGAAGATTTTGAGCAGGAAGAGGAAAACCGCCGCTTGGCGGTCCGAATGACCTTGATCGCCGAAGGCGACACGGTGCTGACCCAGATGGTGATGGCCTGGCAACAGGCCAAGCAAACCGGTGAAGGCGGCGCTCAGTGGAATGAGGTCAAACAGCGTTTGTTGGAACTCTTGGACGCGACCGTGCAGTTGACGCAATCTTGATGAAAGTTTTAGAAAAACCCCTTGGCGGTTTTTCAGAAGCCACACTGAAAGGATGGACATGTTAAATCATACGGTGGGTTCGGCACTCGGATTCTTGCTTTTGTCCTTCATGACATGGTCCATTACCTTCGCGTTCCTCGTTTTTGGAGTGATGCTCCGGCGTAAAATCCTTTTATGGGACGACCGTTGGAAAGAAACGGTGGAAGAAAGCGGAAACTCCATCACCGAGTTCGCCGAGGATTTAGAAAGAACTTACGAGAAGATCCGTGGAACTTTCCGCTTGCTTGGATTTTTCCTGGCGGTGATCGTCATCCTCATGGGATTTGTCACTTATCTAGGACTTTTGGAAAAGCCTGTTTTGGGCGCGACTCAAGTGATGAGCGGTCTCTGGCTTTTATCCCTGGTTGCGTTGTCGGTCATCCTGCCGGCTTTCGTCAATTTCGCCGTGGGCGCTTATTTCACTGAAACCATGCTGCTCAAGGCGAACGCCTTTGTTTTCCGGGATGCCAAGGAAGAGGCTCGGGAAAAGAAAATTAAAATGAAGATGATGGAAAAGGCCAAGGAGCTGAGGGCCCAGCGCGAGTCGGCGAGAGCCGCCGCCCGCACCGCTCCTTCTCCCGATGCCGCCCCAGCGGGAAAATAACAACCCGCTACCATTTTGCTTGTCCCTCCCGGTTGCCCCCGGCTCCTTTTCTGTTCAAAACCAATCTAGGAAATCTATGCGACTTTTAATTTTTTTGACAATGGCCTTGATGGGCGGCTGCGCGACTTTAGGCATTAAAGATTCGGCGCTGGAACTTCAAATTTCACCCCAGCCGGTTTTGCGCGGCCAGCCGGCCCTCGCCAAGATCAACGCCCCCCTCGACGCGGATAGGGTCGTCGGCACGATCTTGACCTTTGGGAGTCCCCAATTGGAATTCCGCAAAGACGCTAAAAAAGGCCTATGGTATTTTTACGGGACCATTCCTTTTTCGCCCTGGGTAAAGCCGGGAACCTATCAAGTCCGGGTCATCGCTTATTTGCCGAAAGAAAAACCCCATTACACCGAAATGAAAGTGGATCTGAAATGAAACCTACGGAAGCCGTTTCGGTCATTATCCCCGCCTTCAACGAGGAAAAGGGGGTGGGGGATGTGGTGAAAAGCGTCCGGAAAGTCCTGACCCAAGCCCGCCTCCGGCATGAGGTGCTGGTGGTGGACGATGGGAGCCGGGACAGGACCGCTTTGATGGCTTCCCGGGCGGGTGCGGTGGTGATTTCCATGGGAGAAAATAGGGGATACGGCGCCTCCATCAAGGCGGGGATGAGGCAGGCGAAAAATAATCTCATCGCCATCTTGGACGCGGATGGAACCTATCCAACGGAGGAGCTTCCCGCGCTGATTCGTTTCACCCAGACCGCGGATATGGCGGTCGGAGCCCGGGTGAAGCCCAACGCGGCCATTCCCTTTTTAAGGCGGGGCCCTAAGTGGCTTTTAGGAAAGTGGGCGAATTATTTGGCGGACCGGTCTATTCCCGACTTAAATTCGGGCCTGCGGGTATTTCGAAAAAATATCGCCGCCCGTTATGAGGGCCTTTTCCCCAACGGATTCTCTTTTACCACGACCATCACTTTGGCGCTGGAGTGCCATGGGTATATTGTCAAGTATCATCCGATCGCTTACGGTTCCCGGATCGGAAGCTCTAAAATCAGGCCGATCCAGGATACGATCAATTTTTTCTCTTTAGTCCTGCGAATTGTCATGTATTTCAAACCCTTGAAGATATTTATTCCCTTCAGCAGTATCATATTGTTGTGGGGAATCGGGTCCGCCGCCCTGTCCTGGACCCGGGGGCAAGCCCTGACGTTGGAGACCCTGTTCTTGTTGGTGGCGGCCCTTCAAATCGCGGCGCTGGGTCTGCTCGCGGACTTGTTAGTCAAAAGAGGAAGATGAAATGAAAGTACTATTAATCAATCCGCCTTCCGACCACATGATCACCACGAATATTCCCTCGGTGGTTGATGAGGAGCGGGGCTTTAACCCTCCGCTGGGGCTTCTTTATGTCGCCGGCTACGCGAAGGCCAAGACCTCCCATGAAATTCTAGTGCTGGACTGCCAGGTTGAGGAAATTTCCCACGATGAAATGGAAGAGCGCATCAAAGCCGTTATGCCCGACGTAGTGGGGATCCAGGCGCTGACCTTTACTATTATTGACGCGAGGATGGTGGCTCAGGCCGCGAAAAGGGCTAACCCGAAATGTAAAGTCGTCATGGGCGGACCGCATGTCCATATTTTCGCCCGGGAAACCCTGGCCATGACCGAAGTGGATTTTGCCATCAAGGGCGAAGGGGAACTGGCCTTCAGCCAGCTCTTGTCCGCCTTGGAGGGCGGCATGCCCCTGGAGAAGGTGTTTGGCTTGGCTTACCGGGATCCGGCTACCGGCCAGATTAAGGATAATCCTCCCGCCCCGCCGGTGGAGGATTTGGACGGGCTTCCCTATCCGGCCAGGGAATTGACTCCCATTAATAAATATTACTCGATTCTCGCTAAGCACAACCCCATCACCACCATGTTTACCAGCCGCGGCTGTCCTTACCGCTGTCTTTTTTGCGACCGCCCCACCATGGGCCGCAGGTTCCGCAGCCACTCGGCCATGTCGGTGGTCAATGAAATGGAAGCCTGCGTGAAAATGGGCATCCGCGAGTTTTTTATTTATGACGACACCTTCAACGTCAACCGCAAAAGAGTTTTTGATATTTGCGGGGAAATTAAAAAACGAAAATTGGAAATAGCCTTCGACATCCGCGCCCGGGCGGACCGAATGGACGAGGAGATGCTCAAGGAATTGGCCAGCGCCGGCTGCGATCGTATCCATTACGGCGTGGAATCAGGAAACCCGGATGTGCTGGAGATACTGCTTAAAGACCTGGACCTGGACCACGTCCGCAAAATGTTCAAGGCTACCCGCGAGCACGGAATGAAAACCCTGGCTTATTTCATGATTGGAAATCCCACCGAGACCCGGGAGATGGCCTTGAACACCATCGAATTCGCCAAAGAACTGGATCCTGACTACGTTCATTTTTCAGTGTTAACACCTTTTCCCGCGACGGCCATTTATTACAAGGCTCTTGAGGACGGACGATTCGACCATGATTATTGGGCCGAATTCGCCAAGAATCCCACGCCCGATTTCAAACCCCGTCTTTGGGAAGAGCACATGAACCGGGAAGAACTCATCGATCTTTTGAAGTACGCTTATAAATCTTTTTATCTCCGTCCTAAAATGGTGATGAAGAACATGGCCACGACCCATTCGCCGCTGGACTTTATCCGGAAAGCGCGGGTAGGTCTCAAGATGCTTCGGATATAAGGGCCGCCGTTTAACTTGGCCGTTTTGCCGCTCGAATTCTTCCCAAGGAAATTCATCTTATGTGGAAAAGATTATTGCCGATTGTCGTTGGCCTCGTCCTTTTCGCGCTGGCGCTTAGGTCTTTTCCCCTCCAAAAGGTTTGGGATCAATTACGCCTTGTCCATTGGGGTTATTGCCCGCTCATACTTCTGTGCTTCCTGGTCATGGTTTATCTGAAGGGCATTCGGTGGAGTTTTCTGCTAAAAATGCAGGGCCACCGTTATTCGGTTTGGAACTGCTTCCTCATTTACATGGCCAGCCTTTTTTGGGGAAATGTCACCCCGGGTAGGGCGGGGGATTTTATGAAAGTTCTTTACCTGAAAAGAGACCTCAACCTTTCCATCGGAACCGGAATGACCAGCATCCTAGTTGACAGGATTTTTGACCTTTATCTTCTGCTGATCCTGGGCTGTCTGGGCTTCTTGGTTTATCCCATGCCGGTGGATCCCAATTTGGTAAGGCTCGTTTGGATATTTTTCGGGATTTTGGTATTCGCCAGCGCTTTGGTTTTCAACCGGAGGATAGGTGAAGTTCTCATTAAAACCGCCTTCGAAAAAGTCTTGGGCGCGCGGTTGAAAGAGAAAGCCAACCAGAATTTCGAGGATTTTCACAAAGGAATGGAAGCCTATTACAGCCCCGCCCTATTGGTACCCGTCCTTCTGTCGCTGGCTTCTTATGTGGTAAGTTTTTCCGGCTGTTTATTAATCGCTGAATCGATGGGACTGCATTTCAGCATTTTTTACGTGGCTTTCTGTATTTCGATCGTTAATATTGTTTCGCTGTTGACGCTTTTAGGAATGGGTACGCGGGAGTGGGCGCTTAAATTTCTTTTCGCGTTAAACGGGCTGACGGACGCGCAGGCGGGGGTTTTTGACGCCCTGCTTTTTCTGGATGGAACCATCCTTTTTTCCCTTTTGTGCTTTTTTTGTTTTTTGATAAAACCAATTCATTCCGACGTTAAGCCGTGATCGTCTCGCGGAAACGGGAATGCAGAGTGATCCTTCGATGGTCTTTAGATTATCCCCGTTAAAATTTTCAGCGGTATTTTTTATTTTGTTATCCGCCGGATTAGCCTGCGCCCTGGTTTCGCCGCCCGAAGAAGCGGCCCCTGGCTCCTGGACGGACGCGCAAAAACTTTACGATCAAGGCAAATCCCAAGAGGCTGAAAAAATCCTCGTTTATTTGAAAACTAAAAATCCGTCGGACCCTAAGGTCCACCTGCTGCTGGGCCGAATTTTCAAGGAAACGAAAAGAAGGGATCAAGCCATCGAAGAACTGGAAGGGGTGGTCAATTTAGACCCTCAAAACGCCTCCGCCTTTGCCACCTTGTCCCGGCTTTACCAATCTCAAGGCCTCTTCGACCAAGCGCTGGCATCGGCGCTCCAAGCCAAAAAACTTGATCCTTCCGGCAGTATTTACAACATTTTGGGAACGGTTTATTTTGACCGGGGCGACTTCGGGGAAGCGGTGAAGAATTATGAGAAAGCCCTGGCTTTGGAGGCGGATTCAGCCTGGGTTTACAATAATCTGGGATTGGTTTATATCCAGCTGAAACGATGGCCCGAGGCCCAGGCGCAGCTTCAAAAGGCCATTGAAGCGGATCCCGACAACGCGATCGCCCACAATAATTTAGGGGTCGTTTTAAGCGAGGAAAACAAATACGATAGGGCCTTAAAGGAATTCCAGACGGCGGGTTCCTTAGACCCTCACTACGAAAAAGCTTTCCAGAATATCGTCCATACGCAAAAGCGGATGAAAGAGTCGAAGGGTTTGAAATCAAACCCAACTCCTGTGAAAAATAAAAAAACGGCGGGCACCCAAAAATAAATGGCTAGAATCATCTGTATCACCAACCAAAAGGGCGGAGTGGGAAAAACCACGACGACGGTCAACCTGGCTTCCTGTCTGGCCGCCATCGAGAAAAAAACCCTTCTCGTGGACATGGATCCCCAAGGGAATTCCACCAGCGGCGTGGGGCTTAATAAACACGAGTGCGAACCCAATATTTACCAGGTGATCATGGGTGAGGCCGATATTTTGGAAGCGATCCGGCCCACCGAGCTTAAAAAACTTTTTTGCGTTCCTTCCAACGGCAACCTTACGGGAGCGGAGGTTGAGTTGGTGACCCAGGAAGAAAGGGAAACCCGCCTCAAAAAAGCCCTTGGGGAGATCGAGGGGGATTTTGACTACATCTTGATCGATTGTCCTCCGTCCCTGGGGTTTCTCACCTTGAACGCCTTGACGGCCGCCCATTCGGTTTTGATCCCGGTTCAGAGCGAATATTACGCATTGGAAGGTTTGAGTTCTTTGATGGAAACGGTGGACCTGGTGCGCGCGAGCTTGAACCCTAAACTTGAAATCGAAGGGGCGCTTCTCACCATGCATGATTCGAGAACACGGTTGGCCGCGCAGGTTTCGGATGAAGTGAGGAAGTTTTTCGGCGAAAAGGTCTATCAAACGGTCATTCCGCGGAATGTCCAGCTTTCCGAATCGCCTTCTTTTGGAAAGCCCATTATCTTGTATGACATCCGCTCCAGTGGAGCCCAGGCCTATTTAAACCTTACCAAGGAGATTGTGACCCATGGTTAAAAAAGCGCTCGGACGCGGGCTGGAAGCCCTGATCCCCAAGAAATTAATGGAAGAGAGGAAGGGCGCCCAGCAAATCCCCTTGTCCAAAATCAAACCCAATCCCTTTCAACCCCGCAAAATATTCCGCGCTGAGGATTTGCAGGAACTGGTTCAATCGGTCAAGGAGCGGGGGATTCTTCAGCCCATCGTGGTCCGAAAAAAAGGCGATCAGTGGGAAATTATCGCCGGGGAGCGCCGCTACCGCGCCGCCCAAAAGCTGGGCATGCTGACCGTTCCCGCGGTGGAAGTGGTCGCCTCGGACGTGGAAGCCCTGGAACTGGCCCTCATTGAAAACCTCCAGCGGGCGGATCTTTCCCCCCTGGAAGAAGCGGAAGGCTACCAGCGCCTGCAGGAAGAATTTAAAATGACCCAAGAACAAATCGCCTCCAAGGTAGGGAAGGACCGGGCCACGGTGGCTAACGCCGTCCGTCTTTTGCGCCTGGCGCCTGAAGTGAAGGGCCTTTTGGCTTCCGGGCAATTGACTGCGGGCCACGCAAGGGTTCTAGCCGCTTTGCCCACGGCTCCCGAACAGCGGAAACTGGCGGACAAAATCATCCGTCAGGGATTCACGGTCCGGGACGCGGAAAAATGGCTCCAAGGTCAAAAGGGGCCCAGCCTCAAATCAAAATCCGGCGGGAAGGCCAAGGATCCGAACATCGCGAAACTTGAGGAAAATCTCCGCAACTGGCTCGGGACCAAGGTGACCCTGAAGCCCAACGGCCGGCAGAAGGGCTCGGTTTGCTTTGAATATTATTCGCTCGATGACCTGGACCGGATCCTGAACCTTTTCCGCAAGGCTGGGTTTCGTTGACAATAAAAGTGGATATGCTAAATTAACTTTTGGATCACGATTCAAACGGGAGCCGGTCTCCCGTGATTAACCCTGAAGGAGAGAGAACCTTGGCACAAACTGGATCGGAACAATTAGCGAAAAAGATGGAATCGGAAGTCAAGCGGCTGGCCCCGCAAGCGGTGATTCGAAACGACTACACGAGCTACAAGGACGATGGAGTGGATATCTATGTTTACGCCCCCCGGAAAGTGGCCGATATGCTGCGCGGCCGTTTGAAAGGCACGCTGGACACCGAACTGCGCCGGGTCAAAGGCATTCGCGCCCGTTTGTTGATGGAAGACATCGAGAATATGACGCCGGAAGCCAAGAAAAAGTACGGGATTCCCGGCTAAGCTTTTTTTAAA
>CAZHFP010000002.1:0-36678 GCA_964531065.1 uncultured bacterium | reverse complement strand
TATGACGCCGGAAGCCAAGAAAAAGTACGGGATTCCCGGCTAAGCTTTTTTTAAACCGGGAAATTTAAAACGTTTTTTGGACAGCTGAAGTGATGTTGAAGTTGTTATAGTAAAAGCCCCCCCGCTGATTTTGGCGGAGGGGCTTTTTATTTTGTGGGAGAGATCATGCCCAAACCTCGATTATTCCTTCTGGATGGCGCCGCGGTGGCTTACCGCAGTCATTTTGCTTTCATCAAAAATCCCCGGGTCACCTCCAAGGGCTTTGATACCTCCGCCATCTACGGGTTCATGGACACTTTGTTGATGATCTTGAGAAAGCAAAAACCTGATTTTTTCGCCGTGGTGTTCGACTCCCGGGAACCGACCTTCCGCCACAAGATGTATAAAGAATACAAGGCCAACCGGGAGGAGATGCCCGAAGACCTGTCGAAGGGGTTTCCTTATATCCACAAAATGGTCAAAGCGCTGAACCTGCCCATCCTGGTGAAGCCCGGTTTTGAGGCGGATGACTTGATCGGTACGATGGTGAAGAGGGCGACTAAGGAAAAAATCGACAGCGTCATCGTTTCCGGGGACAAGGATTTCATGCAGTTGATCGGACCCGGGGTTCAGATTTACAAGCCCAAATGGCCTAATGACTGGTCGATGGCGGATGAGAAGGACGTACTGGAGAAGTTTGGGGTCAAACCGGACCAGGTGATCGATGTATTGGCCTTGATGGGGGACGCTTCCGACAACGTGCCGGGAGTGCCGGGAATCGGCGAGAAAACCGCCACGGTTCTTATCCAGGAGTACGGCACCCTGGACAATCTCTTTAAAAACGTAGATAAGATTCAAAAACCAAAATTGAAGGAATCGCTCCTCAAGAATAAGGCGATGGCCGACCTATCCAAAGAGTTGGTGACGATCGAATGCGACGCGCCCATCCCGGACAAGCCCAAGGACATGGTTCTGGGGAAGCCTGACATGGAGGAGCTTCGCGATCTTTGTCATGAATTGGAATTCAACCGCATGATGTCCCGGATCGAGGAATATGCCGGAACGCTGGGGGTTGAGTTTTCCCTCTCCAGCCCTCCGGAAACAAACGAAAAGGTTTCAAAGGGTAAAAAGGGGAAAAGTGAAAAGGTTGAAAAGGAAAAGACGACGGAGCCAGCGGAAATCATCGTTCCAAAGGTCTCGGACAAGTACCGCAGCCTTTTGACTGAGGAAGAAATTGAGAAAGCGCTGGCGGCCGCGGCCAAGGCGGGGTTAGTGGCGGTGGATACCGAAACGACCGGATTAGATTCCTTGACCGTGGACATCGTCGGGGTCTCGCTCTGTTGGAAAGAAAAAGAGGCGGTCTTCATCCCCTTTAATCAGCAGCTAAAAAAAGAAAAGGTGGTTAAACTTTTAAAGCCTTTTTTGGAAAATCCAAAAATTGAAAAGGGCGGACAGAACAGCAAGTACGACTGGTCGGTCTTCAAGAGCCATGGCATCGAACCGGAAGGGCTGGCCTTTGACACCATGCTGGAAAGCTTCCTGCTGGATTCCTCCTACCGCCAGCACGGTCTGGACGCCATCGCGCTGAAACATTTCAACTACACCAAGATCCCCACCGAGGCCCTGATTGGAAGCGGCAAAAAGCAGATCACCATGGATCGGGTACCCTTAGAGGCCATCACCCAGTACGCTTGTGAGGATGTGGACTTTACCCTGAGGGCGCACAACCTTTTCACACCACGCTTGAAAAAAGAGGGTCTGGAGAAGGCCTACCAGGAAGTGGAATTACCCCTCGTGATGGTGCTGGAGGCCATGGAGCGCAAAGGTATCTGCGTGGACGTCAAGCTTTTGAAAAGCTTGTCCGATGAGGCGGGCGACGAATTAAAAAAGCTTACCAAAAAAATATTTAAAGAAGCGGGCGAGGAATTCAACATTGGGTCGCCTCTCCAGCTGGGAAAAATTCTTTTCGAGAAAATGCAGGTTCAGAAGATCTCGGGGACAAGGGTGAAGAAGACCAAGACCGGCTACGCTACCGATGTGGATGTGCTGGAATCTCTCAAGGGCGTACCCATCGGCGATCTGGTTTTGGATTACCGCCAGCTTTCCAAACTTAAAAATACTTATCTGGATGTGCTGCCCGAGATGGTGCACCCGAAAGACGGCCGGATCCATACTTCCTACAGCCAGGCGGTCGCGGCCACAGGACGCCTCTCCTCGAATGACCCCAATCTTCAAAACATCCCTATCCGGTCCGAATTCGGCCGAAGGATAAGGGGAGCTTTTGTCCCGGAAGATTCTAAGCATGTGCTTATTTCCGCCGACTATTCGCAGATTGAGCTTCGGGTGCTAGCCCATATTACCGAGGACCCAAACTTGATCGCGACTTTTAAAAATGATGAGGATGTCCACCGCCGTACGGCTTCGCTTATTTTCGGAGTCCCCATGGATCAAGTAACCTCCACACAAAGGAACCAGGCCAAGACCATCAACTTCGGGGTCATTTACGGCATGGGTCCCATGAGGCTGGCCCGGGAAAACGGCGTCACCATGGTGGAAGCCAAAAAATTTATCGAGGATTATTTCGCTAAATATCCCGGCATTCAAAAATTCACCACTGAGATGGTGGAGTTGGCCCGGAAACAGGGATATGTTTCCACGATTATGGGCCGCAAACGGCTGATCCCGGAGATCCATTCCACCAACATCGGCCTGAGGATCAACGGCGAGCATATGGCGGTCAATACTCCCATCCAGGGGTCAGCGGCGGACCTGATCAAAATCGCGATGATCCGCCTCCAAGAAAAGCTTCAAAGCAAAAAAATGAAGACGGTCATGCTTTTGCAAGTACACGACGAATTGGTATTTGAGGCCCCTAAGGGCGAGGCGGAAGAAGCTAAAAAATTAATCGTCCATGAAATGGAAAACGCCATGAAGTTAAAGGTTCCGCTCAAGGTTGACGTGGGAATGGGTAAAAGCTGGCTTGAGGCCCATTAATCGTTATGAAGGGGCGGTTTAAATCGACAGAAGAAAATAATGGTTCCGATAAGCCACAAGCAAAAGCCAAAGTTGATAGGCTTAAACCAAGGGGGTTCGAAGCGAAATCGAACCAAGTGTTTTCCTTCGGGAACAAAAATTCCTCGAAAAAGATAATCCGAGGTCATAATTTTACAGGGGGTTTGATCCACCCATGCTTTCCACCCCGGGTAATTTATTTCGGAAAAAACCAGCCAGCTGGGCGAGCCCAAGCTGATTTTGAATATTTGTTCATTTAAATCATCCCGCGTCAGCTCAACCTCAAGCTTTGAAGGCGCGTTCTTTAAGGCGGAAGTGTCTTCAGTCGAGGGTGACTCCGAAAGATAAACTTGGTCGTAAGGGTCGAAGCTGGGCCGCAGCATTGCATCGAGCTGGCCCTGGGAATTGGGAACCACGATCCGCTTAAACGGAGCGTAAATAAAGCGGATGGATTTTTCCGATTCGTAATAGTCGAGAGATCCCAAGCGATAATGGAGGAACCCGGGAGCCGGTTGTTTTCCGCTGCCGGCAACGAATCCCTCAATGGCCATGAGCTTGGTAAAGGTGGGAAAAGGCAAGGCGTGAAGCCGTCCCCGGTCCGAGAGGGTCAAGCCGTCAAACCCGCTTTCGTTTCGAAGGCCAAAAAGACAGCAGGCGTTTGTCGGAAAATCGATTTGTTCTGTCTGATCATTGGCTTGAATGTAATAAGGGATATTGCCCCCCAAAAAAACTCTGCCCAATCCGACTCGCTCTTTTAAAATTCCAATAAGCGGTCTTTCTTTTTCATAATTTAAGTTTGAAGCGGGCCCTAAACGAGAAGAGCAACAAGTCCAGGCCCCGACGAATAGAGAAAAAAGGATTGAGGAAAAGAACAGCCATGTTCCCATTTTTTTTTGTTTTCCATCCTTGAGCCAAAACAGTAATCCCGCGAAACCAATCATTAAAAAAATAATTTGAGGATTGGCCAGCCCCTCCTTGCTGGAAGCGATCCCTAGAACGATAAAAACGTAAGCCAGTCCCGTCAGAAGGGCGCGCCGGCGGTGGAGCGGCTTTATCTCCCGCCTTCCCGCCATTTCCTCATACCCCATCGCGGCTAACGCCGAGAGGCAGAGTATATAAATGAAGGAGAAACGAAAGGGTGATCGGAAGACGCCGAACCCTGGAAGCCAATCGCAAATCCAATGATGGATCGGCGTGTATTTCCCCAAACAAATGGAAATTGAAAAAAGGATGCCTAGCGTCAGGAAGATCAAAAGGGATTTATTTTTTTTTCGAAAGGCGTTTAAGGCCAAGAAGGGCCCCCATATCCCCAAAAATCCTTCATTGGGTAGGAAAAGACCGTACGAAAGAGTGGTGCCATTGATGTGATCAATCGACCGAACCGGGAAAAGAAACTGGGAGAGCGTTGCCGGTTTGATGGAAAGCGCGGAATTGAAATTTTCGTAAGAAGCTTTTTCGTTGAGAATGCCAGAATGTTTTATAAATTCAAAAGCCGGCACCCAAAGGGCGAGCAGCGGAAGACAGCCCCAAATGAAGTAAAACGGCAGGGAGAAGTATTTTTTTAAGTTTTCTTTGCTTTTTCTTAAGGTGAGGATCGCGCCTCCTGAATGAATTTTGTCCGCGGCCCGGATTAAAAAATATAAAAATCCGGCATAAATGACCCCGAGGGTAATTTCTAAACCGCTGGCCAGAAAATTGAAGGCGAAGGCCAGCCCGCACCAAAACGCGGTGGAGGGGCTTAAGGCGGTGAGGAAGCTTTCAAGAAACGCGAAAAACCAGGGCACTAAAGAGAAACAAGCTAAAATGTTGGGGTGAATGATTTCACACCAGAAAAACCCTGAGAATACGAATGAAAAAGAGCCGATCCAGCATGAGGGTTTGGACAAACCTAGCCCTTTGAGCCAAAGGTGCATTCCGGCGGCCCCTAAGATCAGGTGTAAGATATAAAAAACATTGGTTCCGCAAGAATCCGGAAAAAGGAGCGTGGGATAAAGAAAGGGATAAAAGGCCATCATGCCGGGATTCGCCAAAAAGGGTTGTCCCGCGAAAAGGTAGGGGTTCCAAAATGGAAGGTGGCCGGCCAAGAGGCTTTGTTTTAAAAAAAGTCTGGAAATATTGTAAAAATCAAATAAGTCGTCATCAAAAAAAACGTAGCCCCGGACCAAGATGGGCAGGAATATTAAGACGGCGACCAACATGTATAAACCCCAGGTGTCGAAGAATGGGGCGAGGTTATTTTTTTTCGGCAAGAAACGCTCCGAGCTAAAATTATTTTAAAACCTCATGGATATAGTAGCATTTCCAATCGTTTAAAATGTCAGGAGATTAATGCCGACCTTTGTCATTATTGACGATGTTTTTTTTCAAAAAATGATCCTAAAAGCCTCGGAGGAAAAGGACGTTCTGTGTCTTTTCCTGAAGGATGAGAAGGCGTTTTGGGACGCGCTTCAAGAAGGGATTCCGGAAGTGATATTGATCGATATCGGTATTTCTTCGCTCGACGGCCCCGGGCTGATTCAAAAATTAAAGCAAAATCCATCCACGAAGGGCATCACCCTCATCGCTTTTGGCGGCAGTTTGAGGGCGGATTTGCTTCAGGATGCCCGTGAAATGGGCGCGGACAAGGCCCTGTCCAAATCCGCTTTCCGGGAGCAATTAACCGGAATTATCCGCCATTATTCCAAGGGCCAAGGCGGTCAAGCCGGTAAGCTATTGAAAAAAACAAAATAAACGAGCATGCTAATGAGGTTGATTCGGACAAGGGCTTTACTTGGCGCCGAGGCCCGAATAAAATAATGAAAATTGAGTTGAGGAGTTTTGACATGGGTGGACGTTTCGGTGAATTACTGCTGATTTTGATTATCTCGCTTTTACTTTTCGGTCCGAATAAGCTTCCGAGCCTGGCGAAGGCATTGGGAGAGGCTTTAAGGGAATTCAAAAAAGCCGCCAATCCTGATCAGCCGGAACAGTCAACGACTTCGTCAACCTCCGTGGGAAGCCCCGCTTCTTTGCCGGCGGAAGCCAAGACGGCCGAAAAGAAGGACAATACGATTATTTCTTGATTTCGCGATTTTTAAAAAAGCCATGGCCGTTCGGTCATGGCTTTTTTTTGTTCAATCGGCGTTTTTCATCCGGGTCAGGCCCGAAACTAAGATGACCGCCAACCCGAAAATACAAACAATTGTCGCTCCCATGGGCCAGTCTTTCATGTAGGACAAGACGGAGCCGAGGATCGAGACCACCAAACCGATCCCCCAAGCCCATAGGAGATGATGCTTTTTGTGCCCCATTAAGTTCGCGCAGACGATCGGAACAATTAAAAACGAGAAAACTGCCAGCACTCCCGCGACCCGAACCGCGCTGGTGACCACCAGGCCGAAGGCGGTATAAAAAAGAAAGTCCCAAACCTTAAGGGAGAGTCCCTGCCGCTGAGCCGACTTGGGGTCCGAGGAACAAAGCATCAGCGTCTTATGTTTTCGGAATAAAAAAACCCCTACCGCCGCGTAAAAGACTCCCATGACGGCGATATCCTTCCAATTGACCCAACCTAAGGCTTCGCCGCTTAAGGTTCCTTGAACATGTTCCGCCCCGTGGGGCGAATTGGCCAAAAGCAAAAGGGTCGTGGCCGTCGCGAAAGCGAAGGCGATCCCGATAAAGGCCTCCTGCAAAACCGAGTGGTCCCGGTCCCATAAAAAACTAAAAAGGGCCGCGCCCAGCAGGGTGAAAGCGAAGGACCAATAGTAGGTGCTGGGATCATGGGACTCGGCGCCTAAAAGAAAAGCCACGCTTTGTCCCAAGGCCGCGATCTGCGCCAGGGCCAGGTCCACGAAAATAACTCCCCGGGCCAGCACGTGCTGGCCGAGGGAGGGAAGCATCAACACTAAAAGAAGGCACGCCAGCATGGGCAGCGCCATCACCGAAATAAAATTGGACATAATTTACCTCACTTTCCTGAAAGGGCTTTTGCCAGAGTGGACACCATAAAATCAAACTTTGAGAAAACATCCTTGGCTTCGGGCACGCCCCCGACTTCCGTAGGAATTTCCAGCGCGGCCGCGCCGGCTTTTTTCGCCAATTGCTGGGCCGCGTCGGCGTCGTAGTAGGGCTGGTACAGAACCACCTTCACGCCGGCGGCTTTCATCGCCTCAGCGGTTTCGGTCAGGTACCGCGGGTTCGGCGGGATGCCGGGTTTGGGCTCTACCGTCCCAAAAATTTTAAGGCCGAAGCGGGTGGTGAAATAAACGAAGTTCTCGTGGTAAATCACGATAGGCGTTCCCGCGTAGGGCTTCAACTGGGCTTCCCATCCCTTGAGGGACTCTTCCATCTTTTCGTCAAAGGCCTTGGCATTGGCTTGGTAATCGGCGGCGTTGTCCGGATCCAACTCGCCGAAAATTTTCGCCAGATGGTCGGCTACCACCTCCAAGTTGGCCGGGTCCGTGTAGTAATGGGGGTTCCCTAGGGGATGGATGTCGCCCTCAGCCCGGCTGACCGTTCCGGTGGGTTTTTCCAACACGTTGACTTCCTCTGAAGCGTCAATGAATCCTTTGGCTCCCGGCTGGATTTTGGGATTGCGGCTGCCCGGAATGACCAGGGGAAGCCATCCTCCGTCCAATTCCAATCCCACCGAAATAAAGACGTCAGCATTTTGAATGGCCTTCATTAAACTGGGTTTGGCGGGGACGAAATGCGGGTCCTGATAACCCTTGCACAAGCTGGTGGCGGTCACATGCTTGCCTCCCACGAACTGGGCCACCGAAGCCAGATCCTCCAGCGCGGTCGCCACCTTCAAATCCGCGAAAGCGGGCAGGGCTGTTCCGAATATTAAACTTATCAGCATAAATCTTGTGATTCTTTTCATGATCTTCTCCTTTTATTAATTCCTAATTTCTAATTCCGAATTCCTAATTATTTTTTAGTAAGCGTGCGGCGGATGAAAGCCGATGATGTAATTAAATTGGAGCATGACTCGATTGTCGAACTGTGTGGAGCCATCCACCGGGTTTTCGGCCCGTCCCAGCCCGTATTCCAATTTCATTTCAGAAAATTCTGAAGGCAGCCAGGCGACATTCACCGAGGCCCTTTGGACATGTCCGGATAGGTAAGTGTCCGTGGGATTTTCGGAAATATCCGAGGCGCTATTAAAGGCTTCTTCCACTCGAAACCCGGTCCACCATTCTTGGCCCAACCGGTATTGAAAAGAGCCATACCAGCCATCGGATTCATGGTTATAGATATCCCCAATATTCGAGACTTTCCGAAGGTATTCCCCCTGAAGAATCCAGCCCCTCTGATTGGATTGACGGAGAGGAACATTTCGAACAGTAAGATCCGCCCCGAAAACCGAATGGTGGCGGCCGTCATCGCCCATTCCGGTTAAATCCGATCCTCCCAATTCCAGGGTGGTGTCCTCGTCTAGGTCGACGAGATTCTTTAAATGGACCAGGTAGGGAATATTGTCCATAGACCCTCCGTTGAAATTAAGCGGATGGTCCGGTGCGGCTTCGCTCTGGCGGTAGGCTCCCAGTGTCAGCTCGCAGTACCAGGGCAGGGGCGTCATCCAAGCCGCCTCAATCCCCGCGTTCTTGTAGCCTTCCTCGCCCAGGGTGTTGGACATGATGAGGGGCGCCTGGATGAAGGGGAAGGCGTGGGTGTGCAGGGTTCCGTGTTTTCCGAAAGCCGCGCGGAACTCCCCGACCTTGATTTGAATATTCGGAATGCTGTCGGTGATGGCGTAGGCTTCCTCCGCCACGCCGGATTCCGCGTCAAAGGTAAAATTTCCCGCCAATGTCCAAAGCGGATCCACCGTCGAGATCACGCTGATCTCGGCTTCCTGAAAGCTGGGCCCGGTGGAGCCGGGTGCGGTCAGGTTGGGCGCGGCCTGTCCCAAAAAAAGCGCGCTCATTCCGATGGCCGGATTGGCCAAATTGGAAATGATGGAACGGGTCTGGGCGAGCGCGGGAACCGCGCCGCCCAATAACAAAACACAAATAAATAAACGGATACAGTTTTTCATTCTTCCTCCTTGTAATGCGATCCGAAAGGACCGTTGGTGCGTCTTTACAGGAGGTTTTGAGGCGGGGACCTTCCGGAAGTTGGGTAAGAGAGGAACGAAAGTGTGAGCGGTTGAAAAGTGAAGAGGAAGGAAAAAACCAGGGCGAAGAACACCAGCGAAACGACCGGCGTCGCGACCGCATGGGAGCCGGTTTGCTGCCAGCTGCAAACCGAGCAGTTGTCGTTGTCTTCCATCGCGCCGTGGTGATGGGCGGTTTCAACGGCCAAGAGCGTGAGAAACGCCAAGAGCAGAATCGCGGCCGCGGGAAAAAGATGTTTACGGAAAAAATTCATGAATCAACGGCTCCTTAAGGTTTTCTATTATTGGGAAGTTCGGATGAAATTGTCAACGTGGTTGAAAAAAATATCGGGCGCCCGCGGGCGGCGGGGTATAAAATGTCGGAAAGGAGATTGGCTTGAATATCCCGAGGATTCGAATTTATAAAGCAACCCTGCTGGTTTTCGCCCTGTCCTTATTTTCCGGCTGCGGTGAAGCGCCCGATCCGGCGGTTCAGAAACCGGGAGGCCTGGCGGTGGGAGATAAGGCCGCCGATTTCGCCCTCATGGACAGCCAAGGCCATGTCATGAAGCTCTCGGATGTTCAGGCAGGCTGGAACCTGGTCCTCATTTTATACCGGGGCCATTGGTGCTCCGCTTGCCAGAATCAATTGATTAATTTAAAGGATGATTATCCGAAGTTCACGGCCCTGCATACGGCCTTAGCGGCCGTCAGTGTGGATCCTATGGAAGATTCGGCCCATTTCACCGAGGAGTGGCGGTTTCCTTTTCCGCTGTTGTCCGATCCCAAGTTCCAGGTCATTGACGCCTACGGCGCGCACCACCCCCAGGGGCACGAGGGGAAGGACATCAGCCGTCCGGCGGTGATTGTGATCGATCCACAAAAAATAATTCGCTATAAACACGTGGGAACCAGCCCGATCGACCGCCCCTCGGACGATGAAATTTTGTTTCTCCTTCAGCAAATGGAACAAAAAGAAAAGAAATAGCATTTTTCACCACAGGCCCCGCAGGAGCCTGTGGTGAAAAGGGTTTTGGAAGGGGTTCACATGAAAATCGGGTTTGAATCTCAAAAAGGCGATACGGGCATCCTGCTTTTGCACGGCCTGTCTGGAACCCCCTCCGAAGTCGAGCCGCTTGGAAATTTTTTATCGGATAAGGGTATTTCCACTCTCGGGCCTTGGCTCAAGGGCCACGATACTTCCGCGGCCGATTTGGCCAAAACCCATTGGCAGGATTGGGCCCAAAGCGCCCAAGAGGGCTATGATGCCCTCCGGCAGCATTGCTCGAAAGTTTTTGTGGGCGGTCTTTCGATGGGGGCGTTACAAGCCCTCCACTTGGCGGCCCATTTCCCCGTAGCCGGCGTTATCTCCATGGCGGCGCCTATCCGTATTTTTGACTTTCGTTTCAACGGCATCGCTTTTTTTAGGTTTCTCCAGTGGCGGACATCGAACTTGACCGGCGGCATTCTGGATCCTTCCGCTCCAGCCCACCAAACCTATCCCTATGTTGCGACGAAGAGCTTGTATGAATTGAAAAAATTAATGGGTCAAGTCAGGCAAGACTTGCCTTTGATCACGGCGCCGGCCTTGATTTTCCAAGGTCGAAAAGACTCCATGGTGCCTCCCCCGAACGGAGATCTGGTCTATCAATCGCTGGGGTCTCCTGTAAAACACCTCCAATATTTGGACCGTTCGGACCATGTGGTCACCATGGATTTTGACAGGCGGATCGTCTTTGAAAAGGCTTTCAAATTCATCGAGTCTGGCGGCCAATCCATTGATACGCCCCCTTCTCCCGAAGCGAAATAGGTAACCTTTTAACCTTCCTCGGCCCGTTAATAATTGACAGTGCTTTGAGGGGCCTTTATCTTAAAGGTGGTGAACCGGTCCATGGTTTGCCGTCGGCACGGAATCCCCCGCCTCCAGTGACCTGTCCAGGCGCTTCGGAAAAAGACTTTTACCTTAAATTTTTTAACAAGGACTGACCCGCTTATGTCGCATCGGTTGAAATCTTATTTTAAAAAAAAGATGACCTTCATGGTCGTTCCCCATGACGGCGGCAAGTCCGTTCAAATCAAAACCAATCTTTTCATGCTTCACACCCTCGTCCTTCTTTTAGGCGGAATGCTGGCTTGGGCCGCCATGGTGATTGCCCGGGACGTGAATTATCAACTGGCCCAGCTGACGGAAGAGCGGTTCAAGACCAACATGCGGGAAATCCTCGATGAATCGGAAACCAACCGGGCCTTACTTTCCCGGATGGCCTCGGTCGACACCCAATTCCGCAAACTTTTAAAATTGGGCGATCGAAAAAGAGTGCTGGAACTGAACGGTGTAGGAGGACCCACGGAAGACGACTCGACAAGGTTTTCCCGGCTCCTCCAGGAGAAGAACGAGCATTTGTTGAATAAAGTGGACGCTAGCTTGAAAATTTCCAACGAACAAGCGTCCCAGCAAGAAGCCAGCTTTAAAGAGATCAGTGTCTTTCTCGATAAACAGCGGTCGATTTTAGCGGCCACACCTTCTATTTGGCCCGTGAAGGGCTGGATCACTTCAGGTTATGGAAAAAGAGCCTCGCCCTTAACCGGCGAGCCGGGCCGGCATATGGGAGTGGATATCGCGAATGAAGCCAACACACCCATCCGCGTGACGGCGGATGGAATGGTGACCTACGCGGGATGGCAGACCGGCTACGGCCGGGTGATCGTGGTGGAGCACGGATTTGGGTACAGCACCCGTTACGGACATTGCGCCCGCATTGACGTCAAGGTGGGGGATGAAATCCAGCGGGGCCAGATCATCGGCTATGTGGGATCGACGGGGCGAAGCACCGGCAGCCACGTTCATTACGAGGTCCGCGTTCACGGCATGCCGGTGGACCCGGAAAAATATCTGCCGA
Organism: uncultured bacterium; assembly: GCA_964531065.1. Classification (GTDB taxonomy): domain Bacteria; phylum Oederibacteriota; class Muellerivitia; order Muellerivitales; family Muellerivitaceae; genus PALSA-1180. The sequence goes on along the minus strand of CAZHFP010000002.1, from coordinate 24,717 downwards.
AAGTCGACTAAGCTCCCTGGAGGGGAATATGGGATGGTTCGGGTTGGGTGACTCAAAATCCATGGGCCGGGTCGATACGATCATCGGTGAGGAAACCAGTTTGCGGGGTAGTTACCACTCCAAGAACAGCATCCGGGTCGACGGCGAGATTTACGGCAACGTTTCCAGCGAGGACGGCGTTATCGTCGGGGTCAAGGGAATGGTCCGGGGCAATTTGACCGGCAAATCCGTGCTCATCGGCGGGAGGGTGAAGGGCAATATCACCGCCTACCAGCGCCTGGAACTGCAAAGCACCGCCCAGGTCGAGGGCGACATTGCCACTCCCGTTTTCGTGGCGGAAGAGGGCGCGATGTTCGAGGGCAACTGCCTCATGGAAGAAGTCAGCAAGGTAGTGGACCTGCCTAAATCCAGGGAAAGCTAAAAAAACCGATAACCGTCGTTCGTCCTCCGTCGTCCGCTCAAAAAGCACCTAGTAGCGCCTCTTTTGTTTCGGACCCGTACATGAAAATTCATCTTGCGGGTGTTAGAATCATCTCTCCATGAAAAAGAAAACACGAAAAGAAATTTACCTGGATTGCGCCGCCACCACCCGGCAAAAACCGCCGCAGGTTTTAAAGGCTCTCGTCCAATTCGCCTCGGAGGTGGGGGTTTCCCACGGCCGGGGAACCTATCGGCCCGGCATCGCGGCCAATGAGCTGGTGTACGGTACCCGGGCTTCCCTCGCCAAACTTTTCAATATCCAACGCTCGGACCGGATTCTTTATATGAAGAACGGCACCGAGGCGGTTAATACGGCCCTGAAAGGTTTTTTAAAAAGCGGAGACCATGTGGTCTTGTCCAGCCTAGAGCATAACGCGGTCATTCGGCCCTTGAATAAACTGAAGGCGGTCAGGGGAATCGATTATTCAATCGTTCCGGCCAACAGCTTGGGACGGTTGAATCCTTATGAGTTTGAGAAGGCCCTGAAGCCTAACACCAAAATGATCTGCCTGGTCCATGCCTCGAACGTGACGGGAAATTTAAGCCCGGTCGCCGAAGTGGGGGCCCTTTGTCAGAAAAAAAGTATCGCCTTTTTAGTCGACGCGGCCCAGACCGCCGGCGCCGTGCCACTGGACTTCCAAGCCCTCCACATCGACTTTTTGGCGTTCACGGGACATAAGGGCCTGATGGGTCCGCCCGGCACGGGCGGCCTGGCGGTTTCATCCCCCTGGAACCTGGATTCCTTTATTGAGGGAGGGACCGGGTCCAACAGTGATAGCGAGGAACAGCCGCAGCAATGGCCCGATAAATTCGAGAGCGGCACCCAGAATTACTGGGGACTGGCCGGCCTCAAGGCCTCGGTGGATTTTCTTCTAAAAACCAGCGTGATGGCGATCCGCAAAAAAGAAGAGGCCTTGACCGGCCAATTCCTCAAGGAAGTTGAAAGAATAAAGGGCGTTAAACTTTCGGGCCTTCCCTCCGGTGCAGAAAAGGAAAGGGTGGCGGTGGTTTCCTTGAATATAGAAGGAAAAGACCCTTCTGAAGTGGGCTACGAACTGGATGAGAAGTATGGAATTATGACCCGGGTCGGGCTACACTGCGCCCCCCTCGCTCACCGCACGATCGGGACCTACCCCATCGGAACGGTGCGGTTCAGTTTTGGGTACTACAACACGGAAAAAGAAATCGAAACGGCGATTAAAGCTCTGAAAGAGATAGCCAATGATTAACCACCAAGGTCACCAAGAAAAGCGAACGGCAAAGACTGTGGGATTTGAAACCTATGTTCTGTTCCGAATTTTGTCTTTCTTGGTGTTCTTGGTGACCTTGGTGGTTCAATCTGACTTGGAGTTATAAATGAAAATTGGCGTCGCGATGAGCGGAGGGGTGGATTCCTCGGCAGCCTTAGGGCTGCTCAAAGAACAGGGTCACGAGGTGATAGGACTCACCCTTAAAATACTACCTTGTGAAATCACGCCTGGTGAAAACGGCGCCGTGAGCGTCAAAACGGTGGAACCCAAAGGCCAGCGCTGCTGCTCGGTGGAGGATATCCAAGACGCGCGGGAAGTGGCGCTGAAGTTAGGGGCGCCCCATTACGTCAATGAAGGTCTGGACGTCTTCAAGGCCAACGTAGTGGACCGCTTCCTGGACGAGTACGAGCAGGGGCTAACGCCCAACCCTTGCGTGGAGTGCAACCGTTTCGCCAAACTTCCCTTGCTTCTTCAGCAGGCTTTGACTTTGGGCTGTGAAAAATTAGCCACGGGCCACTACGCCAGGCTCGATCAAGACCCAGCGACAGGCCGGTACCGCATCCGTAAAGCTATCGATCCAGACAAGGATCAAAGCTATGTCCTCTATAAATTAAATCAAAAGCTTTTGTCCCATCTTCTTTTTCCGCTGGGGGATTATGTCAAGGCTCAGGTTCGGCAGGACGCCCGCCGCATGGGGCTCAATATCGCGGAAAAAGCCGAGAGCATGGAAATTTGCTTCGTGACCCAGAAGAGCTACCGGGATTTCGTGAAGATCCATAGACCCCGGGCCTTCGTGCCGGGCAATATCGTAGATGTGAAGGGTCAGGTTCTGGGACAACACGAGGGTGTCGCCGGATTCACCATCGGCCAGCGCAAGGGCATGGGCCTTTCCGGCGGGCCCTATTTCGTGGTGGAATTGATCCCCGAAACGGCCACCGTGGTGGTGGGCCGGGACGAGGATACTTTCGTTAAGGAATTTCACGTGGGAGAAATGAATTGGGTGGCTTGGGAGCCCATTACCGAACCCCGGGAAGTTTTGGCGAAAATCCGCTACCGATCGGTGGAACAACCGGCGGTGATTTATCCTGAAGGCCCCAAACGGGTGCGGGTGGTGTTGAAAGACCCGGCCCGGGCCGTGACGCCGGGACAGTCGACCGTATTCTATGAGGGCGACGGCGTGGTGGGCGGCGGAGTTATCCAGAAGCCTGGTTCCAATTAATCCGATAGTGAAAGGGTAAGAATGAAAAAATTCTGGGGGAGCGTCTTTTTATTTCTTTGCTTTTTAGGATTGAACCCAGTTTTTGGGGCGGATGATTCAGCCCCGCCTATCGAAAGGGTTTCTATGAGCCAAGCCCGCGCCACCGCCCTGCGGAAAGTTCCCGGCAAGGTGAGGGATTTTGAGTTCAAACAGCGGAAAGAAAAATGGGTCTACGCTTTTAAGATCGCGGGCAAGGATCAAAGGATGCATAGCGTGGTGGTAGACGCGTTGGAGGGAAAAATCATTTCTAAAACCAGCGAACCCATGCCGGTAAAATCCGGGGGATCGGTTAGTCCCACGCCGCCGTCCTCGAAAAAGTAGATCGAAATCCGAGCCTGACTAAAAAATCCGGAGGCCTTTGGTTTTTGAGGTTTAGTCTTGGTTTTTTCGCCGGCTTTGAACCACCACCCCGTTTTTTTGTCCTTTTCTTCATCTCGTTTGAAGGTATAATTTGCCCCATGACTTCAAGGCTTTCCTTTCTCAAAACAACCGCGTTATTCACCGCCCTCATTTATGTTTCGGGCATGGTGATTACTCCCCTTGTGCCGAAAGCGCAGGCGCTTTTTTGGGAAGATGATACCGACAGCAACGATCCGAAAGAGGTTAAGTCCCGTCCGTCCCATTTTTTCCTTTTCGATTGGGTGGATGACCTAAATAAGGACGCTAAGAAAAGCCATTACAAAGACCTGGACAACCATGACAAGGGACCCTCGGTCAATAATGACGCCCGAACCCTGGTGATCGTCGCTTCCGGAATCGTGGGGCTGGGCCTGGGAATTTTCATCGCGAACCGGCTCTCGCAAAATTCCGACACGGCTTCTTCCGATATGTTTATCGGCGGGGCGCTTGGGTTAGGCTCGGGGGTTTTGATCGGCGCCCTCATCATGCCCCAGGATTATGACGTTGACCGCCAAGCGAAAATCAATTTCATGAAAGACCGCCAGGCCTGGCTTCAGGATCCGGTGAGGCTTCAAATTTCAAGGACTTTCCATCCGGTTCCGCTGGCCGTTTCCTTCAAGTTTTAAATTTCCGAAATTTAATCCATGAATCGCCGCGAGAGTGGACCAGCCGTTTTTCGACGCGGCTAGAAAAGGTTTTGACGTGCCAAACTATATCAAAGTCAAATTAAAGCCTAAGGAAGAAGACCGTCTTTTGGCGGGACACCCCTGGGTTTTCGCCAATGAGGTGGACAGCGCTCCCAAGACTCTCGCGCCGGGTGTCCTGGTAGAGGTCATTACCTCCAAGGGGGTTCCCATCGGCCGGGGCGTGGCCAATCCGACCTCGAAGATCCTGGTCCGGCTTTTGACCCGGGATTTTGAGACGGAAATTGACGAGGCCTTGATCGCGGCCCGGGTCCGTACGGCTCTCCATGTCCGCAAGGACTTTCGCGAGAAAAACCAGACGGACGGTATGAGGATCCTCTTCGGCGAAGGCGACGGATTGCCCGGGATGATCGCCGACGGTTTCGGCGACACCGCGGTCCTTTCCTGCTTTAGCGCGGGGCTCAAGCCCTTTATCCCCGCCATTCAAAAAACCCTCCAGGAAAATGGGTTCAAGTTCGTGTATGAAAAAAGCGTGGGTGAAGTCTGCCTAAAAGAGGGCATGGCTGAATTTCAAGGCTGGCTGACGGATCCCGGGAAATTGCCCCTTCCTTTTTTTGAGGGCAACGCGAAATTTCTGGCCCATCCGGCCCAGGGACACAAGACGGGTTTTTACCTGGACTTTCGAGAAGTGCGCCGCAAGGTTCAAGCCTTGAGCGCGGGAAAAAGTCTCTTGGACGCTTTTTGCTATACGGGAGCCGCTTCTATTCAGGCCGCCCTAGGCGGCGCGAAGGAAGTGCTGGCCTTGGATTCTTCCCAGAACGCTTTGGATGAGGGCGCGCAAAACGCAAAGCTGAACGGCGTAGAAAAAAATGTTCGATTTGAGAAGGGCGACAGCTTTAAGATTTTCAAGGATTTCAAAAAAGATGGACGCAAATTTGACGGCATCCTGCTGGACCCGCCGCCCCTGGCCAAAAGCGCCCACGACCTTCCGGCGGCGCGGACCGCCTTGAAGCGCCTGTTGGGCCAAGCTTTTGACATGCTCAATGACGGGGGATTTTTGGTAGTAGGAACCTGTTCCCATCATTTTTCTTGGACCCTGCTGGATGGGGTCGCCCGGGAAGCGGTGGAAGAGTCGGGAAGGTCCTTCCTCTTGCGGGAGAGGTTCACCCAGCCCCAGGACCATCCCATCGTCCTGGCCATTCCGGAGACCGAGTATCTGCGGGTGCTTCTTTTGAGCGAAGTCCCGTATTAAAATAAATAACGTTTAACAGGGATGTAGGCGGGTTAAAACCCTGAACCCTTAAATACAAAAACGGCACGGCTTTCACCACGGGCGCCGTTGGCGCCACAGAGACACGGGTCAGCAACGGCTTTTTAGTAAAACCGAATAATGATTTTTGATTTTATAAAAAAGGTCTTTTCCTACCTGTGCCTCTGTGGTCCCGAAGGGACCTGTGGTGAAAGATTTTTTTGCCGTTTGATTTTATCGGTTCATCTATGGAGAAAAGAGGTTTGTTTCATGAAAGTTCTCGTAACCGGCGCGGCCGGGTTCATCGGTTCCCATGTGGTGGCGCGGCTTCTTACCGAAGGCCATGACGTCATTGGCGTGGACAATTTCGATATTTACTATGCCCGCAGCCAAAAAGAAAAAAACCTCATGCCGTTCCTGCTTCACCCGAAATTCAAGCTGGTGGAAGACAATCTGGCGGATATGGCTTTGGTCACGGTATTGAAGGGAACGGAGGCCATCATCCACCTGGCGGCCCAGCCGGGTGTCCGCGGGTCCTGGGGATCTTCCTTTCACCGCTATGTCACCAACAATCTCCAAGTGACCCAGAGGCTTTTGGAAGAATCCAAGGGGAATAAACTGAAACGTTTCGTGAACGCCTCTTCGTCCTCGGTTTACGGCGATGTGGGCGAAATTTTAAACGAAGAAATGAAAATCCAGCCCAAGAGCCCCTACGGGGTCACCAAGCTGGCGGCCGAGCACCTGTGCCAGCTTTACAATCTGGAATATAAAATGCCGACGGTGTCCCTCCGGTTTTTCTCGGTCTATGGCCCGGGTCAAAGGCCCGACATGGCTTTTCACCGCTTCTGCCAGAACATCCTGCGTGACGCTCCCATGACCATTTACGGCGACGGCAAACAAGTAAGGGATTTCACTTACGTGGACGATGTGGCGGAAATCATCACGGCTGCCTTAACCGCGGATGTGGTCGGCCAGGTCGTTAACGTGGGCGGCGGGTCGCCCGCGACCTTGCTGGAAGCCGCGGCCGTTCTAGAAGAAGTAAGCGGGAAAACCTCGCCTAAGACTTTTCTTGAGCGCCAAAAAGGCGACGTCTTCTCGACCCGGGCGGACACGTCGAAATTGGAAAGGCTCTTTGGGACGAAACCCAAGACGCTGTTAAAGGAAGGCCTGGCCCGCGAATGGGAATGGATGCAAAAGTTTGTCCAAAGCGGGGATGAGGAAATGGCCATCAAGGCCGCGGTTCAGCCCATCACGGACGTGGACAAGGCCGCCCTGGCCGAGTCCAAGGCCGATGACCGGGCCGCGAAGAAGGCCGCCCGAAAGGCCAAGAGCGGAAAGGCCTCTAAAACGAATCAAGCGCCACTACTGGAAGAAACCGAAAACCCAGAAGCTTAACTTTATTTGCCACAGATGAACACGGATTGATTAATTCTTAAAAAATATATATTTTGGCGAACCTTCATACGCTCTATTGATCGGCGGTCCAATTCTTTGTTGTTGGCTTCCCCAGCTAATCTGTGTTCATCCGTGTTCATCTGTGGCTAAATTGGTTTGAGGTGTCCTTCTATGGCTAGCCGTCGCCTTAAAGTGGCCCACATCATTACCCGGCTGGAGCTGGGCGGAGCCCAGCAGAATACCCTCTATTGCTGCGCCCATCACGACCGGAAAAAGTTCGAAGTCATCCTGATTTGTGGAACCGGCGGGTACCTGGATGATGAGGCGCGGAAAAATTCAAAACTTTACCGGACTTATTTTCTCCCCGAGTTAAAACATCCCATCCGTCCCTGGTGGGATCTTGCCGCCCTTTTAAAAATGACGGACATCCTTCGGGCGGAAAAGGTGGATATCGTCCATACCCATAGCTCCAAAGCCGGCATTCTGGGGCGCTGGGCCGCGAGGCGGGCGGGAGTGGATCAAATTTTTCATACCGTCCACGGCTGGGGTTTTTATCCCGGACAATTTTTCCTCACACGTTGGATTTATCAATTTCTGGAACACAGAGCTGCGTCCTATACCGATCGAATGATTACGGTCAGCGAAGCCAACAAGAGGGAAGGACTGGCAGCCCGCATCGGAAAAGAAAGCCAATACCGGGTCATTCACAGCGGAGTTGAGGCGGAGGATTTTCTTCCTTCTAAAACCGCCGCGGCGAAAGCCCGCAAAAGATTGGGTTCGGAGGACCGTCCCCGGGTCCTGATCCTTTCCAATCTTAAACCGCAAAAATCTCCGATGGATGTGGTGGAAACGGCCTACCAACTGGCTAAAAAAATCCCGGCTGTGCTCTTTGTCTGGGCCGGCGACGGCCCCCTTCGGGAAAAAATAGAGAAAGCCATCATGAAAAAAGAGTTGGGGAAAAACTTCATGTTTTTAGGATGGCGGGAAGACGTGGCGGACCTTTTGGCGGTTTGCGACGTTTTGCTCTTGACCTCCCTTCACGAGGGCCTGCCGCGGGTGGTCCTTCAGGCCATGGCATCGGGCAAACCGGTGGTGGCGACAGCGGTTAACGGAACGCCGGAAGCAGTGAAAGATGGGATCACCGGATTTTTACACGAACCCCATCAAACCCAAGCCGCGTCGGAAAGTCTTCATAAAATTCTCGAAGATAAATCCCTGGCCCGCAGGATGGGGGCGGCGGGGCGGAGGGCCTTGCGGGGGTCATTTCTCATTAAAGAAATGCTTCGACAAATTGAGAAACTGTACAGTGAAAGAGGCGGTAAAATTTAAAGTTTCCCCTTCTTTCCCCAAAAACCCGTTGAGATGGTATTCTTCCCGGGATTCCATCTCGCGAAAATTAAAAAACGTTAGGCTGGGCCGAAGAGGGTCCGCCGCCGCTAATAAAAGTTAAGGATCAAACTTTGAGAATTCAAAATTTAATCTTGATCTTGCTTATGGCTTTCGGAGCGATGTCGATTTCAGCGGGAAAACAGGAGGCGGGTTTTTATTCGCCGGAGGAGTTGGGAAAAATCTATGAGCTTTCTCCGGTGCCGAAGGTTCCGGCGGATAAAACCAACGCTTACGCGGACAACGGCGCGGCGGCGGACCTGGGGAAAATCCTTTTTTTCGATAAGAGGCTTTCCTGCGCGGGAAATGTTTCTTGCGCGACCTGCCATAACCCAAAAGCTGGCTGGAGCGACGGCCTGGCCACACCGAAGGTTTTTATGAATCCGCATTTGAATTCCAAGAAAAGGTTTTTTTCTAAAAGAAGGGTTCCTTCCCTGTGGAATGTCGCCTACAACCGGTGGATGTTTTGGGACGGACGCTCGGATTCTTTGTGGTCCCAGGCCCTGGGTCCGCCGGAAAATCCCATCGAGATGGAGGGTGGCAGCCGTCTTCTTTACGCTCACGAGGTCTATAACGACAAAAACCTAAAGGGGAAGTACGAAAGCGTATTTGGAAAGCTGCCTGATCTTTCGGACAACAAACGGTTTCCTTTGAACGGATGTCCCCGGCCGGAAGAGCCGAAAAGCGTGGTAAACCTAGCTTGGACTTCCATGACGGAAGCGGACCAAACCGCGGTCAACCGCGTCTACTCAAACTTGGGGAAATCTCTGGAAGCCTTTGAACGGAAGATTGTCAGCAATCATTCCCGGTTCGATTCCTACGTGGAGGGACTGAAGGAAAATAACGGTTCCAAAATATCACTATTGACCGAATCGGAAAAAAGAGGATTGAAATTATTCGTAGGAGTGGGGAAGTGCGTCGCTTGCCACAGCGGGCCCAACTTCACCGACGGCGGTTTCCACAACCTCAGGATTCCTTCAAAAAACCCCTCGCTTCCGGATGACCCGGGAAGGATCGCCGGTATCCCAACGGTCAAGGCCAGCCTCTTTAATGGGGCGGGAGTCTTTAGCGACGATCATTCGGGGGTCTCGGCCAAGCGATTGGGACTGTTAAAGGCCTTTCCCATTAACCGGGGACAGTTCAAGACCCCGGGTCTTCGAAACGTGGCGGTCTTCGGACCCTATATGCATCAGGGCCAGATCCGGACCCTGCGGGAAGTGGTGGAATATTATTCGACCTTAAAAGGCGCGCTCAAACAGAGAGGCCCGGAGGAGGGGCTTTTGACCGCGGTGCATTTAAAGCATTCGGAAATAGAGGATCTGGTGGCTTTTTTGAACACCTTGACGGACGAAAGCGCGAACACCAAACTGGGTTTGCCGTAATCCGTTGACGCCGGTTTTTCGCTATCGCGGGTCCTGGCGGTAATTTTTTTATTTAATTCTTGGACCGGAGGCTGTCATGAGTTTAGCCAGATTTTTTATAGGCTTAGGGATGTTCTTCTGCGCGATAGTGGTTTTCCCGCGAAGCGCCGACGCGGGATTCCTTTACGGTCAAGTCGAAGTGAACACAAAAGACCATCGGCCTCTGGGGGATCTTTCCGGCGTGGTTGTCTACTTAAAGGAAGTGAATGGGAACAAGGGTTTTTCCCCGGCCAAGGGCCGCCTTTCCATGGCGTCAGAGAATATGAGGTTCAACCCGGAAATCCTCCCAGTTCTGGAGGGATCCAGCGTTGTTTTTCCCAATAATGAGGACATGATCCATAACGCTTTTTCCGTTTCCGACGCGAAAAAATTCGATTTCGGCCGGTACGGATTTGGCGAGGAAAATTCCGCTCTTTTTGACAAGCCCGGTCCGGTAACCGTCTACTGCAAAATACATCCCAGAATGACCGGTTACATCTTGGTGCTCGAGAACCCTTTTTTCACAATGACGGACGAAAAAGGAAATTACACCCTGAAGGGCGTCCCGATAGGGAATTATAAGGCGGTAGCTTGGTTTCCCTTCGGCGAAAGCCAGGAAAAGAAAGCGGATTTAACCCAGGGGGAAAAAGCGGAAGTGGATTTTTCGCTGGTGAAGCTGCGTAACTCAAACCCGCGGAAAAATCCTGCTGAAAAAAAGCGCTAACGGCGCAGGGCCGAGGGACGGCTTCTGAATTCGATAAGTTTTTTTCCCAGGCCTGCTAGAATGGTCCCCATGAAACCAGAAGCAACGAAACAGGCCTCCGCGGGATCGTGGGCCGGCTTTTTGTTCTTGGCCCTTATCCCCTTGATGGCCGTTAGCCTCGCCGCCCCCTTGGCTTGGCTTACCCAGGATTTGGTTTTGCGTTGGAGCTCGGCCCTCCTGCTTCTTTTTTGTTTTGGCCCCTTCCTGTTTTCCCTGAAGAAACAGTTGTCGGTTGATCTGGATTTTCTGAATTTGACTGTTTTGCTTCTGGCCGCCTGGGTTTTGTTTTCAGTGAAAAACTCCAAAGAAGCCTTCGAGAGTTTTTACGCTTTCCGAAATTTCGCGGTTTTAACCTCGCTTTGGTTTTCCCTCAGGATCCTTTGGGACCGCCAGCCCGGTCTTTACGCTTGTTTCGAGAGGGTTTTCTTTTGGACTTCGGTGGCTGCGGCGCTTTGGCTTTGCGCCACGACGTTGGGCCACCACAGCACCCTGTCTTTTTTCCAGAAGTTCGTCCCCCGCAAGGGATTTTTCGTAAATGAGAACTCCGCAGCGGGTTTCCTAGGCATGGCCTTGATTTGGGCTGTTTTGAAAAAAAACCATCATGGCCCCATGCCGCTTTGGGCCATCGGTCTTTTTTTCCTCGGCTCAACCTTAACCCAAAGCCGGGGAGCTTTTGTCGCCCTGCTGATCGTGGCCGTTCTCTACCTGCTTCTGCATATGAAGGAAGTTGAGAACCGCCTGAAGGGCTGGAAAAAAGGCGAATGGATCCTGTTCGGATCCGTGGTGGTGGTTTTTCTCGTCTGCAGTTCTTTCACCGTTCATAAACTTTTTAATCCGCTGGAAGTGGACACGAGAGCCTCCAACCGCTGGGACCTGTGGACCAGCGGTTTCAAAATGGCCTTGGACCAACCCCTTATGGGTTTCGGCCCCGGCACATTCCCGGACGCCTATTCTTTCTATAAACCCTCTTCTATTTGGAACACTTTCGTGGTGGCGGCCCACAATGAGTTTTTACAGGTCGCGGTGGAATGCGGATGGCCCGCCCTGTTCCTTGTTTTACTTTTCCTTTGGGAGATTTTGCGGAAATCGGGCAGGGATCTTTTTAGAGCCGATGTTTTCAAAAAAATCTCTTGGGATCTTCAGGTTTCCGAAACTGTTTTTTTTCTGGTGCTTTTTGAGGCGGTTCACAATAGTGTGGATTTCACCTTCCATGAATGGTCCCATCGGCTGGTGCTATTGGGCTTCGTGACCTACGCGGTTCGGGGAAACAAGCCGCCGGAGGAACTTCGGGCGACGTTTCATTTTTCCCGTTTCGCATTTCTGGCGGGTGCCTGGTTTTTTGCCGCCGTAGTTTTTTGGATGATGGGCGTTGGCGGTTTCCGTGATTATCAGGCCCAGATTTATGATTTACGGGGCAAGATGGCTTACCAGCAAAATAATCTAGACGAAGCCGAGTCGTACGCGCGCCGAAGTTTAGAGCTTCGGCGGGATTTGACGAATTCCTGGAACTTATTGGGAGTCGCCGCGGATGTCCGGGGCGAACGAGCGTCGGTTCCCCTGGAACGGAAAAAATACTTCCAGGCGGCGGAAGAATATTATGGAAAGGCCGTCCAACTTTCTCCCTATGCCTTGCAGCCTTTGGAAAATAAGGTTCATTTTCTCGTGGTCCAGAGGCGTTTGAGCGAGGCGCTTGAATTACAAAACCTGTTAGTGGACCGTGCTCCCCAAAATCCCGTGGAATATATCCAACGGGCTCAAATTCTTTTGGCGATGGGCCGGGCGCAGGATTCCATCCTCTCCGCGCAAAAAGCCGTGGACTTGGACGATTATTTCATCCCCGGCTATGTGGCCAAGGCCCAGGCCATGGAAGCGCTGGGCAAAAGGGCGGACGCCATTCAAATTGATAGGAACATTGAGGAGATTATCAAAAAGCAAAATATTCCCGATCTGGACCGGCGGTTGGGAGAAGTAGAGGCGGATATCCAACGGCTTCAAAGCAAGCGGTGAGGATGGCCCGGCGAGCGCCTTCGAACGCGGAGCAGCCGAAAACTGGGGCCTTGACCCTCGGACTTTTCCTGGGCCTGCTCGTCCTGAACGCAGTGCTCGTTTCCCCCTATCTCGGCTGGTATGACTCGGGGGAAATGGTCGGCGCCACGGTAGCCTTAGGGATATCCCATCCTTCCGGGCAGGTTTTGTTCCATCTTTTGGGAAAAATATTTCTGCTGCTTCCCTGGGGGACGCCCGCTTACCGAGTGGGTTTAATGTCGGTGGCTTGTTCGGCTCTCGCTTCGGTCTTGTTTTTCCATTTGTCCCTTAAACTGGCGGGTCCCCGCCCTAAACCGCGTTTGACCTTTTGGATTTTTCTTTTAACCCTGGCCTGGAGTTTCAGCCTTCCCTGGTGGCGCTACTCCCTAACGCCCCTGGTTTACGCCCTGCATCTTTTGCTGGGCATGCTCCTGCTGTGGGTCCTGAGTTTGAAAAAACCCTCCCGATGGCTCTTGGCTTTTTTAATTCTGGGAGCGGCTACCGTCTTTCGGCCTACTCAGTTTTTCGCCCTGCCGTTTGTGGGACTGGCCTTTCTTTGGGATTGGCGCCGGCATCAAGGCGGCGGCTTCAAAACGCTAGTGTTGAATTTAACCGCCTTTATCCTGGGCCGGAGTACGGCCCTTTATTTACCCCTGCGCTCCGCCCTGGATCCTTCCATCGCTTACGGGAAATTAACGGACGCCCGTCATTTCTTACGCCATCTCTTCGCCTTGAAATTCTCCCATTACGTTGGTCATGTGACCGGATCCACGATTCGTTCCGTTCTCCAACAAATGTTTTTCCATCTTTGGAATGACTTGTCCGTGCTGGGGCTGGTTCTTTTGGCGGGAGGGTTGTTTTTCGCGGTGAGGGAAAATAAAAAAATCCCCGTCTTTTTATGGGTGGGGCTGGGCTGGGGCGCTTTGGAGGCTTGTTTCGTTTTTACCATCCCCTTTCCAACCTTTGAATCTCACCAGGTTCTTTTGGGGTGGGTCTTTTCGGGCCTGTTGGGCTCTTTGGTTTTGGCCGCGCTGGATCGATGGTCGGACAAGGACCGGGGCCGGTTTCTTTCAGTGGGCCTGCTTTTGATCCTCTGGGTGCTGGTCCAAAGCTTTTCTTTTGGCCATTTTTGGGAAAGAAAAAAAGAACGGGGCGCGCAGGATTACGCCCGTAATCTATTGGACCTGATGGAGCCGGGGTCCTTTTACGTTCCCGCGGAAGAAAATGAGTATTTTCCCGTGGTGGGCTACCAAGAATCCTTTGACTACAAAAAAAGCGTGGAGGTGCTGGAGCCGGGCGCCGATCCCGCGATGGTCGCGCCGAAAATTAAGGAATGTCTTGAGCGGGGGAAAAATCTTTACGTGAGCCGCAAATGGCCCCTGCCGCCAGGCTGGTCTTTTAGGGCCGTGGGTCCCTTATTGAAAGTGGGCCGGAATTTTCCCGATGAGGCACCCCGGAAAATATCCTCGAAGCTCAAGCCCCTGGCCCATTGGGGGAAAATGGGGTTGGAGAGCGTCGTCCTTTCGCCGGCTGTGGTTCCCGCGGGCGGGAAAGTGGAAATCACCTACCGCTGGACCAGGCTCGGCCCAAGCCCCTCGGATGAAACCGATTCGGTGGTGGCTCTTTTCGCTGACGCGAATGGAAATTATTGGATGAAAAACGGCGTCTTCTGGCTTCATGATATTCATGAGGGGCCCTTGGGAGGCCTTTTCCGAATGAAGCCCGGCTATCTTTATGAGGAAAAAAGAATTTTATTTATTCCCTCCGATTATCCTCCCGGCCAATACCGATTGGCGGTCGGGCTTCAAAGATCCGTTTCAGCGAAAGAAACCGGAAAGGGAGTTTTTGGACGGGAATTTTACGAAAGGGGCGGCGCCCAAAATTTGGAAAAATTCATGGGACGGGGCGAAGACGGCGCGGTGGTCCAATTTTCCGCCGGAGCCTCCGATTCCCTGAAGATGGGATTGTGGCCCTTAGTATCGGCTGCGGGAAAACCGGCGGATTCTCCCTTCGCACCCACCGCGGAGTTAGAAATCACCCCTCCGGACAACAAATAGCTAGCCGCGGATAAAATGGCGAAAACGGAAAAGACATATTTGCCACAGATGAACACGGATAAGTAAAATCGTCTTTTGGGTTTAGCTGAATTATGAAAACTTTCTTCTGCAAATCCTGTCCAAGATATATTGGTTTTATCCGTGTTAATCCGTGTTCATCTGTGGCTAAATAGCTTTTCGTTGCTTTGCTTTTTCTGTTTTCACCGTTTAGAATACGCCTTTCCAAATCCTATCAGCGACAGGGGAAATCATGGCCGAACCCATCCAGCGCCAATATGTTAGTTTTTCTTTTTATAAAGTCTCCGAGGAATTCCGGAAGCTTGAGGCCACTGCCCGCCAGAAAGCCAAAGATTCTTTTATCCAGGCGGCGGAAGCTTTCCGCAAGGACGGAATCCTCTTGGCCTATTCCACCTTAGGGTTTAAGGCGGGCGTGGATATCATGCTCTGGCAGATCAGCTATGACCTGGACAGCTTTCAGCGCATGGACGCCAGGCTTAACCAGTCCGCCCTGGGGCCTTTTCTTTCCAAACCCGCTTCCTACCTTTCCATGACCAAGCGCAGCAGCTACATCGACAAGCATAACCATGTGGGCGGCACGGAAGAGTCCCGGACGAATATCCTGCCGGGCAAGTTCAAGTACATCTTCATCTATCCCTTCGTCAAATCCCGCGAGTGGTATCTGCTCTCGAAGGAAGACCGGCAGAAGGTCATGGACGAGCATATCCGGGTGGGGAATATGTACCCTTCGGTCAAGCTCAACACGACCTATTCTTTCGGGCTCGATGACCAGGATTTTGTCGTGGCCTTTGAAAGCGACACGCCCCAGGATTTTCTCGACCTGGTCATGGCCCTGCGGGAAACCGTGGGTTCCAAATACACGGTCCGCGACACGCCTATCTATACCTGCCGACTGAGGGAACTGAAGGAAACGCTCGACTTCCTTGGCTAGTAAAAGACCGTCGTTCGTCGCACGTTGTCCGTCGTCCGCTAAGGCTTGAATCTTTGGCAGAGCGTTTATGACGGGTGTTTTTGCGGAGAACGGACGACGGACGTCGAAGGACGGCTTTCGAGTAACTTTTCCCGCGCCACCCTCGTACTTATGAGGATTAGCTTTGAATTCCAAAAACACCAAATCCGCGGATCCTTGGAACAAGCTTCAATGGGAGTCTTGGGCCATGCTGTTGAAGCGGGCGCAGGCCGGCGACGCGGAGGCTTACCGCCGGTTTTTGGACGAGATCGGTCCGGTGCTTTTTAATTTCGTCCGCCGCCGAGTTTTCAACCAGGAAATGGTCCGGGACGTCTACCAAGAAGTACTCCTAACCCTTCACAAGGCCCGCCATAGCTACGAGCCCAGCCGTCCCCTAGGGCCTTGGCTTTTCACGGTCGCGAGAAACTCCATGCTGGACGCCCTGGGACGGAACCGGAAATTCGCCGAAAGGGAAGTGCCCACCGAATTCCTGCCTGAATCCAGCGAGGTTGAGAAGGACGGAAGCTTGGATGACCGCCTCTACCAGGCTCTTCAGGAAATTTCTCCCTTGAACCGGGAAGCGGTGGAAATGCTGAAGCTCCAGGGGCTTTCTCTGGAGGAGGCGGCGAAGCGGCTTAAGATTTCGGTGGCTGCGGTGAAGGTGAGAGCCCACCGGGGCTACGAACAACTCCGAAAATTATTGACGGAAGCCAAACATGAAGACTAAAACAAAAAATATTCACCAGTTCCACGGCTCAATGGTGGATCAGTTGGTTTCCCAAAACGGCCCGGTGAAAAAAATATGGCCCGCCTGGGCCCAGTGGATGGCGTGGCTGGCCCTATCCGCCGGGTGCATGGCCCTCTTGCTATTGAAGATGGGAATCTTAAACAACTTTGAGGAACTCCGCCATCAAATGCCGCCCATGGCCTTTTTGTTCACGGCTTTCTTGGGAGCGGCCCTGGCGGCTTGGGAAGCCATCTCTTCCAGCTTACCCGGCCGGCAAATGGGCAGAGGCTACCGCTTTTTGGAGGTCCTGGTGCTCCTGGCGCTTTTACTCATTCCCTTTCTTTTCTTCGTGAAGGGCGGGGAAGGGCTCGATATCGTAACAGCCTGTCGCAACGGCTGGGGTTGTATTCAAGGCGCTTCCTTCGCGGGGATTTTGCCCTGGATACTGCTGGGATTTATCCTCTCGAAAAATGCTTCCTTCCATCCCGGCTGGACCGGCGCCTGGTCGGGAGTCTCGGCCTTTCTTCTGGGCGCCATCACCATCCAGATCCACTGCCCCAATTGGGAGACGGGCCACATGGTCTTCGCCCATCTTTTGCCCGTGGCCTTCTTCACTTTCCTGACAACCTTTGCCGGCGCTTACTGGTTTTCCCGCTGGCGGCAATAAACCGCTTTTTTGAAGGATCCCCGTAATCCCTCTCCGCTGAAATTTGTTGATTTAAAGGGAAACAACCTTATTTGAGAAGAATTGTCCAATCTTTCGAATAAAGCGATAAAATCCCTCACTATATAGAACAACACTCATCAACGCGATTTTGATCTTCTTATGTAGAGAAAAATAATGGCCATCCCCAACTTAACCACTAAACCCATCCGAAAAATTCTTACCGTTTCCTTCATTCGTTTATTTTTTTCGCTATTCCTGCTGGATGCCATGTTTCCGCCGCTGGCCGCATCCCAAACGCTTGTTCCGACTCCCTCCACCACCGGGACCCTGACTCCCAGCGTGACGCCGACGGCGACGAGAACTTTCACGAATACCTTTACCGTGACTGTGACGAGGACGCCTACGAACACGCCGACCCAGACTTTTACCGGGACCAACACGAGAACCCCAACCAATACCCGAACGCCGACGAACACGCGTACGCCTACGAATACCTTCACCATCACCAACACTCGAACCGTCACGAAAACACCAACTCAAACTTTCACCAGAACCAACACCGGAACGCCAACGAACACCAAAACGCCGACACTCACCCGTACACCTACTAATACCTTCACTGTCACCGACACTCGAACCGTCACGAACACACCGACCCAGACTTTCACCAGAACCAACACCGGAACGCCGACGAACACCAAAACGCCGACGCCCACCCGTACACCTACTAACACCTTCACCATCACCGACACTCGAACCGTCACGAATACACCGACCCAGACTTTCACCAGAACCAATACCGGGACTCCGACGAACACAAAAACGCCGACAAATACTTTTACGGTCACGAATACCAAAACGTCAACCAATACGCCGACTCAAACTTATACGAGAACCGACACGAGAACCCCTACGAACACAGGAACACCGACGAATACACGCACGACTACCAATACCTTTACGGTGACGGATACCAGGACATCGACGAATACACCAACTCAGACCTTTACCCGGACGAATACCGGAACGCCGACCTACACCAGGACCTTCACGAATACTTTCACAGTGACGAATACGAAGACGCCGACGAACACACCAACCCCAACTTTCACGAGAACGAACACGGGAACGCCGACTTATACGAAAACGCCCACCAATAGCTTTACGGTGACGAATACTAGGACGCCGACAAACACGCCGACTCAGACCTTTACGAGAACCAACACGGGTACGCCAACTAATACTCGAACCCCCACCAACACTTTCACAGTGACCTCCACCAGGACTTCAACCAACACACCGACTCAAACCCCAACGAGAACCAACACGGGAACTCCGACAAGCACCAAAACGCCTACCAATAGCTTTACGGTGACGAACACGAAGACGCCGACGAACACCCCAACCCAAACCTTGACTAGGACAAACACAGCTACCCCAACCAACACCAAAACCCCCACGAATAGCTTCACAGTGACGAATACTAGAACGCCGACAAATACGCCGACCCAGACCTTTACCCGGACGAACACCGGAACACCAACTAATACCAAAACGCCTACCAATAGTTTCACCGTCACGAGCACGAAGACTCCGACGAACACCCCAACCCAAACCTTGACTAGAACAAACACAGCTACCCCAACCAACACCAAAACCCCCACGAATAGCTTCACGGTGACGAATACTAGAACGCCGACAAATACGCCGACCAAGACCTTTACCCGGACGAACACCGGAACACCGACTAATACCAAAACGCCGACCAATAGCTTCACGGTGACGAACACTAAGACGCCGACGAATTCACCGACTCAGACTTTCACCAGAACCAGCACCGGGACACCAACTAATACCAAAACGTCTACCAATAGTTTCACCGTCACGAGCACGAAGACTCCGACGAATACTCCGACTCAAACCTTTACAAAGACAAGTACAGGCACTCCGACCAACACCAAGACGCCGACCAATAGCTTCACGGTGACGAATACCAAGACGCCAACGAATACCCCAACCCAGACCTTGACTAGAACAAACACAAGTACCCCAACCAACACCAAAACGGCGACCAACAGCTTTACCGTAACGAACACCAAGACGCCGACGAATACTCCGACTCAGACCTTCACCCGGACGAGCACCGGAACACCGACCAGCACCAAAACGCCTACCAATAGCTTTACGGTGACGAATACCAAGACGTCGACGAACACCCCGACACAAACCTTGACTAGGACAAACACAGCCACTCCAACTAACACCAAAACGGCCACCAATAGCTTAACGGTGACGAATACTAAGACGCCGACGAATACTCCAACCCAGACCTTTACCAGGACGAGCACAGGATCACCCACCGATACCAAAACACCAACCAACACATTCACCGTGACGAATACCAAGACGCCGACGAATACTCCAACTCAAACCTTGACTAGGACAAACACAAGCACCCCAACCAACACCAAGACGCCCACGAATAGCTTCACGGTGACGAATACCAAGACGCCGACGAATACTCCAACTCAAACCTTGACTAGGACAAACACAAGTACCCCATCCAACACTAAAACACCCACGAATAGCTTCACGGTAATGAGTACCAAAACACCGACGAATACGCCGACTCAAACTTTCACCAGAACCAGTACAGGATCACCCACCAACACGAAAACTCCGACCAAAAGCTTCACAGTGACGAATACCAAGACACCCACGAACACCGCAACCCAGACCTTCACGAGAACAAGTACGGGAACGCCTACAGATACCCATACGCCCACCAGCACGAAAACTTCCACCAATACCATCACGATGACGAAAACGAGAACCTTAACCCTTACTCCGACGGTCCCGACAACGATGACCCCACCATCTTCCGATACGCCGACCGAAACTCCCACCGATACTCCGACGGAAACGCCGTCCGATACTCCAGCCTTCGTTCCCTCTCCCACGGCGGTAGCCTTAACCTCGGTGACTCAATTGATCGACCACACCCAGGAAATCCTGGTCGCGGTTGGAGATGGGATGACGGTGGATATCCCTGCAGGCAGTTTGACCCAGGATGTTTCCATGACCATCACCAAGTACGCCGCTGGCAACGCCCCGATCGGATCTACTCCTTTCCAGGTTGAATTCATGGGTTATGTTTATTTCATTGATACCGGGGGAGTGGAACCCCAGGCGTCGGCGAGTGTGACAATAACCCTGCCTTATGATCCGGCCAGCGTCCCAAATGGCACGCTCGAAACGGACTTGACCATCAGTTATTTCGATGGGACCAGCTGGGTGACCCTGCCAGCTACCGTTGATACGGTCAACCACACGGTCACGGTGGTCACCAACCACTTCTCCCTTTGGGCTGTTACGATCAAAAAATCAAAAGTGGTCCAAATTGTGACAAGACCGGTTCTCTTTCCCAATCCGGCTTCCGGATCCCAGGTTAAGTTGATCCTACCGGCCGGAATGGACATGAAGATCGCCCTTTACACGACTTCTTACCGAAAAGTGCGGGAGATAAAGGTGGGACAAACGGCCTCCGGAACGATCCTAACCTTGGATCTTTCGGATAACGCGGGAACGGTCTTGGCTAATGGAGTTTATTACGTCGCGGTAACGACTCTTAATTCCCGTTGGACTTTGAAACTACTTATCCTGAAGTAAATAACCTTAGGTTTTTCGTCCAAAAAAATAAAAAATTAATTTTTTTGGGAAGTTTTAAATTTCAAATTATTGATTCCTGATTCAAAATATCATTTTCATTTTGAAATCGTCCATCACAAACCCCCCGCCGATATTCGTGATCACCGGCTCCACGATTTGAAACCCCATTTTGTGATAGGCTTGGACCGAAGGGTTTTGCTTGTGAACGGTGAGGGTAATCTGGTTCGAATTTTGTGCTAGGGCGGTTTCCTTCACGAATTCCATGGCCTGCCTTCCATAACCCTTGCCCCGGCTTTCCGCGGTTAAATACAACTTGCTGAGGAAAAGCTCGCTCGGTTTGGGAAGGACCGCCAAGTAGCCCATGAGCCAATCCCTTTCTTGAATTAAATAATAACGGGACCCTTGGTTGATTTGACTTTGAATGGCTTGGCGGGATTGAATTTTTTCGAGCATATATTCCACTTGAGAAATTCCGATGAGGGGCTGGTAATATTCGGGCCAGATTTTTTCGGCCAAGGTTTTAACGGAGTCAATTGCGGAATGGGTCGTGACGGGAACGAAGGAAAGTTTGTCCATGGACCGCCTGGTATATTAGGCGCAAGGCGCTAGGTTCAAGGGGTTAGGGTTGGCTTTAAACTAGAACCTTGGACCTGTCGCCTCGGACCTGATTTTAGATTTTGTAAAGCTGGAATCTCATGCCTGACCAGCGGGCGCGGGTGCCGGTTAAAAGTTTCTTGATGCTCTCGGGCAAAAGCGGCGGGTCGGTCATCACAAAATTCACCGGCAGAAAATAGCCGGGAGCCGCCGTGATCAGCCAAAGCTTGTCGTTCAAGAATATTTTTTTCACCTGTGAGAATTTTTTCCGCTGTTCCGGGTTATGCCATTGATCGCAGGCATATTCCACCATCGCGTGCCCTAAGCCCTTTCCGCGGAAAAGCGGGTCCACGGTTAAGCCCGTCAGTTCCACGCAATCCTCATGGGCGGTGATCCCCACCGTTCCGCAGGAGAGGCCCTCGACTTCGGCGATCCACCAGAGGGTGTTTTCCATGTTTTCAACGATCAGCCGGTTGGCCAAAAGAGAGCGGATAATTCCGGGTTTGTCCCTGTCCGTGGCTTCGCGGAAAGTGGCTTTGTGGTCCAGCGCCCAGAGGGACGCCGCCGTTAGGTCACCCCGGTATATCAGCCCTCCGTTTCCGGTTTCTTTCAGTTTGTTGACCATCTGGTACATCTGGTCCCGGCCAGCCCATTGGGTGTCCTTGACTTCTTTTAAATCGGTGGGCTTCAAGAGGGTGTCTTTCGTTGTGGCGTGGAAAACATAAGAATCCCAGGTGGCCACATCGCTGTCGTGGCTGATGTCCAAAGTGATATGAAGCAAGAAACGTTTTAAGTCGATGACCAAACCTGTTTCCTCTTTGGCTTCGCGAAGGGCTCCCGTGACAAGGTCTTCTCCCGGCTTGACGCCGCCGGAAGGGGACCTAAAAATACCGGGGGGATAGCTGTGCTTGCTCATCAGGGCGAAGCGCCCATCGGGACCCTCAATGAGCATGGTCACGTCGTGGGTGCGCTTTTGGTTGAGGCTGCGTTCCACCAATTTCCAGCCTGGTTCGTCAAATTCCTGGGTCATCCATTGGTGATAGGGGTATCCGAAACGGGAGCGGATGGAGGATAATTGGGGCCGCAAGAACAAGGTGTGGACTCCGGTTGAGAGAAATTCTCTGAGGCCTTAGTATTTTATGCCGGGAAACGTTTTTTGGAAACTGCAGAATTTGATGGCGCAGTTAAAGATTTGATGTGCATTTCCCTCGTCCCTTGCGGGAGAGGAACCAGGGATGAGGGGTGTGGATAATAGTTAAATCACCCCCATCCTGGCCTTCTCCCCTCGAGGGAGAAGGGGAAAGTCAGTTCCCGAGGAGCGCCATGTCTTTTTCAAAAAAATGGATCGTTGTTATTTTCTTCTTTTTCACTGGCGCTGGAATCGCCACAACCGCTCCCAGTCCTTCTCAATGGGTGAATCCCTTTATTGGCACCGCGGGCGGAGGGAATACCTTCCCGGGAGCGCTGGTGCCCTGGGGCATGGTTTCCGTCAGCCCCCACAATAGTCTTCAGGCGCCTTCCGGATATATTTACGGACAGCCTACCCTTTACGGTTTTGGCCATGTCCACTTGAGCGGAGCCGGATGCCCGGATTTAGGAAGCGTACTGCTTCTTCCGACCACCGGCGATATTCAAACCGATCCTGAAAAGAATAAAACCGGCTACAACTCCGAAGGGGCAACGCCTGGCTATTACCGGGTGAATATATTGAACGGGGGAATCCAGGCCGAAATGACCGCCTCCTGCCGGGTGGGCTTGAGCCGCTATACCTTTCCCGCCCGTAAGGGCGACGCGAATATTCTCATCAACGTCAGTCAGCGTTTGACCAGCGACCCGGTCACAGTGAAGACCGAGTTCGAATCCAAAGTTAAAATTGTTTCCAGCCAGGAAGTGGAAGGCTCCACCCAAAGCGGGGATTTTTGTAGTGTCTACGCCGGCAATAAGCAGACGGTGTATTTCGTTATCCAGTTCAGCAAGCCCTCGGTGGCCGCCGGTACCTGGCGGGAAGGCAAGGCGGGAAGCGATAGCGAACAATCGGGCAGGGATATCGGGGCCTTCTTCCGTTTTTCCACCGCCGCCGCCGAGCCCATCGCGGTGAAGGTGGGCATTTCCTACGTCAGCATCGAGAACGCCCGGCAAAACCTCCAAACCGAAATGCCGGGCTGGGATTTTGAGGCGGTCAAGGCGGACGCCCGCAAGGCCTGGGACGAACAGCTTTCCAAGATCGAATTGTCCGGCGTCCTGCCCGACCGGATGAAAATTTTTTACACGGCCCTTTACCACGCCCTCATCCACCCGAGCGTTTTTTCCGACGTGAACGGCCAATTCCAAACCATGGGACACCATGGCGTGGACACGGCCCAAACCTACAGCTACACCCGCTACCATGTTTTTTCACTCTGGGACACCTACCGGAACCTCCATCCCTTCTTGGGGATCTTTTACCCGCGCCAACAATTGGACATGGCCAAGACTTTGGTGGAGATGTCAAAAGAGAATGGCCTGCTCCCTAAGTGGGAATTGGCGGGCAATGAAACTTCCGTCATGGTGGGGGCCCCGGCCATTCCGGTGATCCTGGACAGCTACCGCCAGGGCTTGAAAAATTTTGACACCGACAGCGCCTACCAGGCCATGGTGAGGACCCTGGATCCCAAGGGCAATAAAATTTACGGGGGGCTTAAGTCCCTGCTGGAACTCGGCTATATCCCCAAGAACGACGACAGCGGAGATTATTTGTGGGGGAGCGTCTCCACCAGCCTGGAATATTCCTACGACTATTGGTGCCTGGCCCAAATGGCGAAGGATTTGAAAAACAAGGATGATTACGCGAAATATATCCATCTGTCCGGGGTTTACCGCAATTTCTACGACCCCATCACCGGATTCCTGAGGCCCAAGAACCGTGACGGCTCCTGGATGACGCCCTTTGACCCCAATGCTAAATGTTGCGACCAGAGCTGGCCGGATAACGGCGGACCGGGTTATGTGGAAGGCAGTGCCTGGCAGTATTTGTTTTTCGCGCCGCAGGATATCGATGGTTTGAAGATGCTCATGGGCGGGGATGAGGAATTCGTGAAGCGGCTCCAGGAATTATTCGACGGGGGCCATTACGACGCCACCAATGAGCCGGACCTGGCCTTTCCTTATCTTTTTGATGATGTCCCGGGCGAGGCCTGGCGCACGCAAAAGGAAGTCCGGAATATCATGGACAAGCATTACGGCACGGGCCCGGACGGCATCCCCGGCAATGATGACGCCGGCACCATGTCCTGCTGGTACCTCTTTTCGGCGCTGGGATTTTATCCCGCCTGTCCGGGAAGCAATGAATACCAGTTGGGAAGCCCCATTTACCAGGAGGCGAAAATCCACTTGGATAAGCAGGTTTATCCCGGGGGATTGCTTCTCTTAAAAACCGTCGATAACTCGGTGGACCATCCTTATGTGCAATCGGTGCTGGTGGACGGCATCCAGCAGAAAAACAAGTTTTTCAAACACGATACTTTAGTCTACGGAAAAACGATTCTGTTCAGAATGGGCCCCCAACCTTCCCAGTAAAGCACTCCCCGAAATAACCTGCCAATATGACGCAGGTCATATTCATCCCCGGCCGACTCTTTTAATCTTCGGGTACTTGCGGTTTTACCCCAAGATGAACCCGGAGCGGCCATAGTGAATCTTTTCCCCATGACGGACCCCATTCCCCTTCCGGCGCCGGTCTGGCTCTTCAAGGCCTTGGACATCCTCACCCTGTCGCTTCATTTCACTGCGGTTCAAATACTTCTGGGGG
>CAZHFP010000001.1:8164-66671 GCA_964531065.1 uncultured bacterium | reverse complement strand
ACAAACTGACTGCTGTCCTGCGGGTTCATGGGATCTTGATTCTTCAATTGCGTGATCAGAAGCGTTAAAAACGTATTCTGAGACACAAAGGAATCACTACCCACAGCGCTCGCAACCGCATTGGCTGCATTGCTGCTTCCCGCACCTGCTGTACTTCCAACTCCTGGTACCATACTGTCACCCCTCTTTCAAACTTCACTATATCTAACGGCCTTTTCCCTAAAACCTTTAACACAAAAACAACCTGTTAGGCCAGGACGTCCAACAAGGACATCCGGACTGACATCATCCCTAAATCCCCCGTGTTTTCAATGGTTTTTGAGTCGTCCCCAGCGGTATTAGCGGAGGATTGGGACGAACCATTGCCAAAACCCTCTTGCTGGTACTGGTAATACTGAGCCAGGAGGTTGGAGGACCCTCCCTGGATTTGGACCTGTAATTGGTCAATTTGGAGGCCGGCTTGGTTCAGGGCCGCTTTCAAATCCACCATGTGGTGTTGAAGGGCTTCCCTGACCTCCGGGTTGGAAACAATAATCTTCGCTGAAACCGCCTGATCCACCAAGGCTATTTGCACCGTCACCCGGCCAAGGCTTTCCGGAATCAGCTGGAAGCTTAAGCGGGAAACCGCCTTGGCTTCCGAGGCGTGGGCAGTGATTTGATCGGAAACCTGATTCAAAATTTGGAGGCTGTCGACTTTAAGATTCGAGACGTTATTGGCCAGGGCGCCGCCGTTGACCTTGTCCCCCATCGCGGCCGCGACCACCGGTAATAGATTTGAATTTAACGAGAGATCCGAGGAATTGTTATTGGTGTTTTTCGATTGGTCAAAATTTATATTGAGGCCGGTCGTCAAGCTGGAGCCGTCCGTCACCGCCGTCACCGCCTGGGGGTTAATGGGTTGGACCGCCGAAACCGCCGAAACATTATTGACGGTAATCTGGTTCGCGTTGTCGATGTTTCTTACCGGGTTCGGGGTTTGACCCGCCAACTTCACCACTTCGCCCGTAACAACCGAAGCGGAAACGTTTTGGGCCGTTGAAGCAGAAACCGTTGTTCCCGGAGTAGTGGCGGCCGGGACGAGGGCGTTCGGAAGGGTCGAAACGTCCGTTGGATTGGCCACTTTCACCTGAACGTCGACCGGAGTGGGAGCGACCACTTCCTGTACCGTGGGTGAAACAGGCGAAACGGGCGGAGCCTGGGCAGTCACGGCCTCGTTGGGAACCGTCACGGTTTGAACCGCGGGGCTTAAGCCCACCGGCGTTTGAACGGTCAAGGGCGAAAGGACGTTGGAGACGTTGGGAATAAAATTATTTTCAAAAACCGCGTTGGAGGGCCCCACCAACAGATGGCTCACCGGCGCGTTCCCCAAAAGGCTGTCGGAAGGGTTGATGCTTTCCTGCCCGACGGAAATTGAAGTTTGGACAGGCTGGGCCGGAGTAACCAGGGCCACCGTCGCCGCGTTGTTTTGTGGAGGAGCCGACTGGTTCTGCGACGCCTGGGTTTGAAGAGCCTGGCTCACGGCCGCGACAGCCTCGTTCACTAAAGCCGCTTGGTTAACCAAATCATTTCCAATGTTGGAGGCCGAAACAGGTACGGCGGCCGGAGGATTCAAAAGAACCGGTGGCGTTGTCGTCAATGGATTATTTTGTGGATGGTCGGAAAAGGCATCGGCCGGAAGGGTCGGGGCCGAGGGAGCGGCGTTCAAGGCGCTGATCAGCTGTTCAAGGGACGGGGACGATTTGCCCTCGTTGTTCGCCGGATTCCCCGTAAGGGCTCCTCCCGCCTGAAGCGAGAGAACATTCAGCCGCGCCACCACGTCATTGATCGCGTTAAGGCTGCTCACTTCCAAGCCCGAAGGCTGAGGGTTGGAACCATTGGTGGAAACCGCCGAACCTCCCTGCGCCTGCCCAGCGACCGAAACTTGAGCAAACATCTCCTCCACGAATAATTCGCTAGAGAAAGACGACTGAGTATGAACCGTGTTGTTGATTTCCGCGGAAGCCGCGCCGGTCGGCGGGGTCGGCGGAATCGCCGAGGCTGGAGCCAAGGACTTAACCAGATTATCCAATGAAAGGTTTTGGGACAGGCCTTGATTTAAATCAGCGTTGGACAAGTTCTTTTGCTGGTTCATAAAGGTCGTTAAAACCGCTTGGCTGGCGCCGGCTCCGACTAAAAGCTGGACCAAGTTTTTAAGATTTTTGCTTAAATCATCCAGGGGCTGGGCCGCGTTGATCAAAGCGCCTTGGCTGTTAACCGTACTGGACGAAACAGAAGAAGAATTGAAGGAAGGCTGGTTGGAAAAAATTTGGTTAAGGGCCCCGGTAAGCGAGTCCGACGCCGCGAGAGGCTGTAACGTCGATCCCCCATTGGCGGTTTGTCCCGCTTGGATAAAGGTGGCTGACATTTTAAAGGTTTGCAAATCAATGAAGACGCTGGAGCTTTGGGTGTTGGTCTGTTGAAACTGGACGATTTGGGTGTCTGAGAAAGACATCTTGAGAAAAACATCTGTGGTAGGAATGGCGCCCGACCCTGCCGTTCCATTGACGGCGGAAGAAGCGGATCCATCGGCTCCGGGCGTTAACGCGCCGAAAAGCACCTGTTGATTTTGGAGCATTTGCTGGAGCATCTGGTTTAAAAAGGCGCTTTGCTGATCATTGGACAAGAGAAGTGGATTTTTTGAATCCGGTGTCTGAGAAACCAAAGCTTGCAGCGAAGCCAGCAGGGACTGGGCGTCTTGGGCGGTAATTTTTCCGCCCGACAAGGCCACTAAGGCGTTTTGCGCTTGGGCCGGATCCATTCCCTGAACACCCGCGAGGGCGCCCAGCAGTTTTGACAAACCCGCGGCCAAGGATACCAGGGCCTGTTCCGCCTGGGCCAACTGGTTCAAATTATCGACTTTGACATGTTCGGTGATCCGGATGTCGGTTTCCGACAAGGAAGTTACCGATCCCGAAACGATTCCGTTTCCGGAAGTAGAAGTGTCACTGGGGGAGGAAGATTGCGCCTGAACCGCGGGCCCGGAGCCGGCTCCTTGAGAAGCGGAAGACCCCGCCTCTTGGGAAGCTAATTGGGACAACACATCCTCAAAGGTGCTCCCGTTGGACTGGGACCCTTTTGACGAAACAGACCCCTTACTCTGGGACAGGGCCGTCTTGTCAGAGGAAAACAAGGAGTTTAAAATGTCGTTAACCGCGTTTTTCACGATTTAATCCTTATCCGGCTCAATGGTGCTGAAAGAAATTATTCGACGTAGTGGTTCCGCCCACAATCCCCACCAAATCCTCATACATCTGGTCGATCACCTGCATCATGTCCAATGAAGCGTTATAAGCCACCAAGGATTGCACCGCCTGCTGCTGAAGGGTGGCGAGCGGAACACCATGACCGGTTCCATCGGTGCTGGTATTCAATCCCGCGACATCCGCTTGGGCGTTATTAAGCTGGTCTAAGGAAGCCTGGGCCTGCCCCTGGATGAGACCCTGGTTCGAGAGATCACTTTTAATTTGGGTCAAAACCCCGGACGTCAGGCTCCCCAGGGGGGAAGTTGATTCATTTAAACCTGTAAAGTCGGTGAAATTACCCGTGTTGTCGATGATCTGGAAAGGTTGGGGGGTGTTTTGGTAAAGCGTGATCGTTTGCGTGTTGGAATTAAAACTGGCCGTCACCTGATTCCCGGTTGCGGTGGAAATTTGGTTCAGGATAGTCGCCAAGTTTGAGGGATTGAGGGCAGTATTAGTCCAGGAAATCTGAACCTGTCCCCCGGGCAAAGAAGAACTGTAAATGGTAAAGGTCCCGCCAGTTCCAGGCGTAATCCGGAAGGCCTGGGAATTAGGTCCAACAGCGCGAAATCCAGGAATGGGGGGCCATACTTCAGGCACCGTGGAATTCATGTAGCCAGGGGGATTGGGGCTGTTCTCGTTGATTTTCGGATCTCCAACCGCAAATCCATTGTTCATACGAAGCGAGCTGGTGATAACATTTTTGATGTTGGCCCAGGGAGTCAAGCCTCCTGCAAAATTACCCGCAATATTCACGATCGTAATAGGGTTGTTGGAGAGCATGACAAAGACCTGATTTGTGGCGTCGTAAACCGCGTCCACCGTCGGCGCGGCAGCGTTGATTTTAGCTAGGATGCTATCAATGGAATCCACCGCGGTATTGTAGACCACTGGACTTCCGTTGACAGTGAACTGGCCCACCCCCGGAGTAGGCGGGAAGGTAAAAGGTTGCCCACCGATGGGGGCAGCCGGATTGACCGCGCCGATTTGCGGCTGACTGGTCACGTAATTATTGGCCAAGAGGTTGGGTAAATTTCCCAAGTACTTAGCGACGGTTCCTTGGTAAATCGGGTAATTAACCGCGTCCGCTGTCGGCACAAGGGAGGCTGCCAACAACTGATGGGTCGGATCAGCCACCAGTGACGCGTTCACATTGATATCCTGAGCTCCGGTCCCGGTGAAAAAAGCCGTTCCGGTCGTTACACCGTCGGCGGCGTAACCGGACTGGTGGATCAGGTTCGTAACGTTCATGACCGAGGTCGCGATCTCGTCGACTTGGTCCTTATAGCCTTCCAGCACCACGTCCCGGGCCTGGAGTTCCCCCCCCAAGTTGCCGCCCGTGATCCAGGTATTGGCATCCGGAAACGTCACCGTTCCCTCCGCGGACTGGATCGTGATATCCACTAAACCCGGATTGTGCCCGTTCAAGACATTGGTCTGGAGGATCGACGCTCCCGCTCCATCGACCAGCGTCAGGGTGCTGCCGCCCAAATACACGCTGACGGTTCCCGCCGTTCCGATGTTGGATTGGATATTGACCAGCCTGGAGAGCTTGTCCAAGGCGTAGTCCCGGGCGTCTAAGAGGCTGTTCACGTTCACTCCCGCCGGAGAAGCCAGCAGTTGCTTGTTCAAACCAGACAGCTGCCGAAGAAGCTGATTGATGTCGCTAACCGTTTGGTTGATCTGGCCGTTGTAACCAATTTGCATGTTTTCCAATTGGGTGTATTGGGTGTTGGCGAGTGTGGCGAAAGCAACGCCATCTGAGACAACCGCCGCGCGGTCAGCCAGATCGGTAGCGGGGCTGGCATTCGCCCCCAAGGTGGCCCAATCTCCGGCAAACTTGGTTAATGCCGCGTTCAAAGTGCCGCTCGCGCCGTTGATGATGCCGTTAATTTGGCTCAAGGCCCCCGTTACAATTTCGGCGCTTCCCACCGTCGAACTGACTTGCTGGATTTGCGTGTCGAGGAACATATTCCGCAGGCGGGTGATTTGAGAAACCAAGGGGCCCGTTCCCACGGCGTTTTGTCCCAAAGCATTTCCCGTGAAAAGCGAAAGCCCATCGGTGGAATTCACTCTTTGCAGGCTGTTCACCAAATAGCCCTGGGAATCCTGATAGGTGTTGGCGATGTTGGAGGCCACCACATCTTGGTTGAGCTCCTGGAGGAACAATCCCCTGGAGATGGTTTCCATACTTAACGAAGTGGGCAGCATGTCATCCTCCTCAAACGACCCGGTTCACGAAAGAAGGTTTATTTTCTTCCGTTTTTACCGTAGGCGCGAAAGCCTGTTTTTTTCCACCGCTCGCGATAACTTTCAAAGAAAAATTAACGTAAGCCAGAGCGTTTTGAAGTAACTTTTCGTTCCCTTGATTCGTTTCTTCCAACCCTTTAGCCGAGCGGACCAATTCGATCGTGGCTTTTTTCAATTCCTCGATAATTTCCATCGGCGCCCGCTGGAGCGCCTCGGTCAAGTTCAAGGTCTTCAAACCAAATCCCTTCGCCAACCGGTTCAAACATTCGTTGCGCCGAGCGATGATCGGGCCCAAGGCAAATACTTCTTTTTCTTCCAAGCGGACGTTGTCCGGCAAGACATCGGTGTTCCCGGCGACCAGCAATTCTTTTTGCTGTTCGGCAAAAACCTTCAGGGCGCGGTAGCGGGCCGCCTCCTCGCTCAAACAATGGATCAAAGATTGAAATAAATCGATCACGATTTATCCTTTTGTATCAATAACGTTCAAATTAATTAATTTAGTCGCCAACTTCACCACATCCACTTCCAAATCTCCCGACCGGACATCTTTAGCCAATTGATCGACCCTGGCGTTTCTCAAAGAAGCGGTTTGGGCTGATTCCCTTTGCAGCGACTGCAAGACCTCCCCAAAAGCGCTTAAGGAAACTGAGGAAGAAGATCCCGTCGTTTCATTTTCCGGATTGGATTTCGTGGATTTGTCGGCCTTGAAAGATTGAAGGATGGCCGGAATATTTTGAAAACTATCGATACGCATAGAAGACTCCTTTGGTTTTCTAGAAAACCTAACGACCGGGCTTGGGAAAACTTGAGGGAAAACCAAATAAACTCCGGTGGTTAGGAAGGACCATGTCTTTTTCCTTTAAAAAGCCCAAAAATGACGGTTTTTACCCTATCCCATTGTTTTTAAAGGCTTTTTAAGGATTTTATCTATCCCCGCCGGTCCTTTAAATATTTGGGATCCGGCGGCTCATCCCTTTTACGGGGAGAATCCTTTGATTTTAAGGGTTTATATTTGTCGATATCATTTTTTAAGGCTTCGGACAGCTTTTGACGGCATTTATCGCAGATTTTACCCTGAGCGATCGGAATACCGCAGCCTTCGCAAATGAGGCCCGTATCCCCCTTGACCAGCCGCAGGCGGTTTTCACGGACATAACGGTAGATTTCTTTGACGTCAATTTCAGTGGCTTGAGCGATTTCTTGGGCGGTCGCGGCGGGGCGGGTGGAAAGATAGTGGAAAATCTTGAGGTAATTCTCGTCTTCTTCCTTCAGGCAGGCCTGGCAGACATCCCTGCCTCCCGGTACCGCGGAGTAAACCCTTCCGCAGCGCGAGCAATTGGCCAGCTTCAACTAAACGTTTTCTGGTGGGGGACGGTGGAGGCCTTGAGTTTCTGGTAAATCATGTTGCCGATGCCCAATCCGCCCGCCGAAGCCAGACTTTCGGATAATTGTTCGTCCTGCATGTTCTCGAAAAATTCCATCGCTCGGGAACTTCCAAACACGTCGGATTTCTGGACCGAGTTCCGCATCTCCTTAAAAAGCATTCTCATAAAAATCGATTCGAAATTTTTGGAAACCTTTTTAAGCTCCGCGTCCGAATGAACAGCGGGACCCTTGAGCGGATTTAAAGCGGAGGGCTTCAAATCCAACGGTAATGACGGTCCGGAGGAGGGCAAACCCATCGCCTGACCCGCCGCCGCGGAACCTAAGGACGGCTGGAGCGACAAGGCCTGTTGCAGGGCTTGAACCGGAAAACCCTTCGCGTCCATGGAGAGGGGCAAGGGCATTAGGGATGTTGGTTGAATTGAAAAACCCATTATGTCGTCCTTATGATTAAGAGACTCAAGCAAAAACCTATTTCACCACCAAGGTCACCAAGTACACCAAGAACTACATAAGCCAAGTTGTTCAAATCCGTCCAAATTCGGTTTTTGTTTTTCTTTTTTGGTGAACTTAGTGACCTTGGTGGTTCAACCGCCTTTTTACTATTTTTTTATCGTTCTTTAGATAATATCCAGCTCGGCGTGCAAAGCGCCTTCTTCTTTAATGGCTTGGAGAATCGAGATCAAATCCCGGGGCGTGGCCCCCACCGCGTTAATGGCTTCCACCACATCAATCAAGGTGGCGCCTTCCGGCAAGACCACCAGATTCCCCTTTTTGCCCGAATCATCCACCGAAACCGTTGTCGAATGGGTTAACTCATCGTGGCCAAAAACCGCGTCGTGGCTCACTTGAGTCGTTTTCTTGACGACCAATCTTAAGTTTCCGTGGGCGATGGCCAATCCGTCAATCCGGACATCCTGGCCCAAGACCACGGTTCCCGTTCTTTCATTGACAACAACTCGGTTGGACGGAGCGTCGGTCATGACCGCCGTGTCTTCCACCGCCGCGACGAATTCCACGACATTATCCTGGTAGTTATGGGGAATCTTCACATCAATCTGCCCGCCGTCAACCGCCCGGGCCACCGGTTCGCCAAACTGCTGGTTAAGGGCCTGGGCCGCCATGGAGGCTTGTCCAAAATCCGGCTTATCCAAAAGAATGGAAACGGTGTCATTATCGACAAACGTTGAGGGAACCTCCCTTTCCACTAAGGCTCCGTTGGGAACCCGGCCCGCGGTCGTGTGATTAACTTGAATTAAGGGAAACTCCCCAGAATTATCGCTGAAGCCCCCCACGGCCAAAGGCCCTTGGGCCACGGCATAAACCTGTCCGTCCGGCCCCTGAAGAGGCGTCATTAATAAAGTCCCGCCTTGAAGGCTTCGAGCGTCGCCGATGGAAGAAACCGTTACGTCAATCTTATCCCCGGATTTCAAAAGGGCCGGCAATTGGGCCGTCACCATGACGGCTCCCACGTTTTGAGTCCGGATTTGGGAGGGACTGATCGCGATTCCAAATTGAGAAAGCATGTTGGTGATGCTTTGCAGGGTGGAAACCACCCTTTGGGTGTCCCCTGTTCGTTGAAGACCCACGACCAATCCGTATCCAATCAATTGGTTCTCCCGGACACCCTTCACCTTGGCAATGGTTTTCAAACGGACCTGAGCTGCGCTGGAAAAGGCGGCCCCCATTAAAACCAAAAGAGCGACCGTAAGATTTAAGGATAAATTTTTAATTTTCATGCGCATTCTCCCATTTTCTAAAAGAGCCCCAGCCAGCCCAAGACCCTGGTTAAAAGACCCGGCTTGGCCGTTTCCGACGCCGGACCGGTTCCCGTGAACTTAATTCTCGCGTTGGCGACCCGAGTCGACACAACTGTGTTATCGCTCGAAATATCATCGGGCCGGATTTCTCCCGTCACATCAATGGTTTGTTTCTCGTCATTTACTTCGACATATCGGCTTCCCTCGATCAGGTAGTTCCCGCTGGGAAGCACGGATATGATTTTCGCCGTCATTTGCCCCGTCACGTTCGAACTCCGGCTGGAGGTTCCCTGCCCCTGATGGGAGGTGCCGCCGCCAAGGCCGATGTTACCGGTTGTGTTGCTGTTTAAAAAGCTGGAGCCCAAAAATCCGGAACCGGCGCCGACCACAACACTTCCAGACTTCTGGTCGTTGCTGCTGGCGGCGTTGGTAGCCTGGTTGGTTTCCTGGATCATCACCGTGATCACGTCGCCCACGCGCCTTGCCCGCTTCTCGGTATAAACCGAGCTTGATCCCTCGACTGGATAAAGCGAATCAGCCCTTAAGTTTTGGCCGGGCGCGAAAGCGGCCAAGCCGATGAATAAAACGAGTAAACTTTTTTTCATGACCCCAACCCTCCTCTTAGGCTACGGCTCGCCCTGTTCGACCAAGACCGTTTTCTCATCCAAAACCTTGCCAGCCAAAACCTTATGCGACTCCGTGTTCTCTACCCGGATCCTGTCCCCGGCCTTGCCGTCTTCCACGGCCCGGACCTGGACGGTGATTTCCACGTTTCCCCGGCGTACCACCGCCTCCAAAAGATCCCCATGTTTCACCACCGGCGGATCGTAAATCTGGGTCATGCGCAGAACCGTTCCGGGCGCCAGCGGGGCCCCCGCGGTTCTTCCCAGCACACTGCTGAGTTGGTCAATGGAACCCGACAAGAGCGCCGAAGTGGGTTTCCTCACCAGCGCCACATTTTCCCGGGTAAACTTGTCCCCTTTTTCCACGCCCTTTTGGGCGACCACCACCGGATGATAAACCTCCACCACGACCCTTAAGGGCAGTACTTTCGCCAAACGGCCGTCCACTTCCAGCTCACTGGTCAAGAGCAAAGTCCCCTCGAATTTACCCGAGAGAGGGGGCCGAAAGGTTGTTTTCAAATCGCCGGCAGGCAGCATCATTTTTTTTTCGGGACCCGCCAGCCGGACTTCCACGTTCTCCGGCGACTCCCGCAATTCCTTCAGCACAAAAGCCTTCACCTCAGGCAGCAGATCGGCCGTCGACATTTGAACACTCTGGGTGAGAACCTCCGTGGTCTCAACCCCCTCGAAAGAAAAATCCTTCAAAGAATAGCCTTCTTGGCGGAGCTTGATCTTGATGAATCCCGGGGTCACCTTCAGGACATTTCCCGCCAGAGCCGCCCTTCCCAAGCTCAACCGGCGGACCTTTTCAAGCACCATCTTGTTTTCACCGATGACTTCGGCCACCTGGCCCAAGGCCAGTTCGGGCCCAACCACAGTCGCCTTTTCCGGCAGCCGGATCAAAACCGACTGATTCACCTCAGCCCAAAGCCAAGAATGAAGGCAGAAAAAAAACAAAAAACCAATATTAAAAATTTTTCGGATCATCAATGAATTACAAAGTAACCATAGTCGTAGCCGTCTGCATCATTTGATCCGATGTCGTGACCGCCTTCGAATTAATCTCGTAGGAACGCTGAGCGACGATCAAATTAACCATTTCGGTGACCACATCCACGTTGGACAATTCCAGCGAACCCTGCTGGAGGGACGGGAACCCTACCGAGCCGGGAGTCCCTTCAATGGGATCGCCGGACGCGGCCGTGGTCTCGAAATTATTGTGACCAAGAGCTGTTAATCCCGCCGGGTTCACGAAACGGGCTAATTCCAATTGGCCCACCTGGGCCGGCTGGGTTTGTCCGGCGGTCGTGACCATGACCCTGCCGTCTTGGGTAACTTGAACGAGCGAGGCGTCCCCGGGAATCTGAATCGGCGGGTCCATGAAATAACCGTCCGCGTTAACCACGTTTCCATTTCCATCCCGGGTAAAGGACCCGTCACGGGTGAAAACGGTTTGGCCATCCGGCTGGACAACTTTGAAAAAGCTGTCATCGCCCTCAATCAACAGGTCCAGCGGATTATTGGTGTTGGAGATGCTTCCCTGGGTAAAAATACGCTTCGTGTCGACCGGCTTGACGCCTTCGCCGACTTGAATGCCGACCGGAACATTCGTCTCAGGAGAGGTGGGCGTGCCGGAAGGTTTCAGGTTCAGGTACAAAAGATCCTGAAAGTCCACCCGCTGTTTTTTAAAGCCGTTGGTGCTGACGTTGGCGAGATTGTTGGAGATGGTATCAATGTTTAAACTTTGCGCCTGCATTCCCGTCGCTGCCGTGTACAAAGACTGCATAAAGCCTCCTCAAGATTCGCGAACCGTAAGCTTTACTTCAACTTTGGTTCCCGATTTTTTCACCGCGTCTATCGTTCGGCAGTGAGAACGGCCTCCGCTTTGCAGTCCGGCCGTTTTACGACACTCCCGTCAAGCCTTTCGGCCCGGCGGGTCCAGCGCTTAAGCCCTCAACGACCCAATCTGGGACGAAGCTTCTCCCAGCACCTGGTCATACATTGAAATGATTTTCGCGTTCTGCTCGTAAGACCTTTGCACTTCAATCATATTGACCATTTCCGTGATCGAATTCACGTTGGACTGTTCCAAAAAACCCTGTTGAACCTGGATATCGTCCGGCGACATGTCGATTTTATTTTGAGGCGTCGCCTCGAACAGCGAATGGCCTACTTTGAAAAGCTGGTTTTGATCCTTGACCTTGACGACGAGCAGCTGGTCCTGGGCCTTTCCATCGACCGTGAGATTTCCCTCTTCGTCCGCCGAAACGGTGGAACCATCAATGGTGATCTCGCCGTTATGGCCCATCACCGGAAGCCCGTCCTGAGTCACGAGCGTTCCATTAGCATCCAAACTGAAGCTCCCCGCCCGGGTCAAATAAGTTTTTCCTTCCGGCGACAGGACCGTGAAAAAACCGGGGCCCGTTAGGGCGAAATCGAGGGGATTTTTAGTTTCAAGCCGGGACCCTTGTGAATAATCGGTGGCGACTTCCTGAGGGATCACGCCCCCGCCCATGAACCCGATATTGGGGCGCAGTTCCGCGGTTCCGTCCATCACTTTCATCTTCTGGTCGTGGAGGCGGGCGATCATATAAGTTGGAAACGCGATGTCCACCGCCCGGTTTTGCTTGAACCCAACGGTGCTCGAGTTGGCCAAGTTATTGGCGATGACGTTTTCCCGGGTGATGGTCGAATCCATTCCCGAGGCCGCTATGTAAAGTCCACTAGGCATCTAAATCTCCTTACTTGGCTGCAGGTTGAGCGGCATTAGTTCCAGACGACTGAATAACCGCGCTATAAGGCAAGGCCACGACGCCCGATTCCCTGGAGTGGGCGCTTTCCGAGCCATCCAATCCAACGGAGGTAAAGGTAAAGAAGTATTTCTGGCCGACTTTTAACTTTCGCACCAGATAAGTCGGTAGATTGGCGAGGGGTTGAACATTGACCTTGTCAAACCGGCCTCCCGATACCTCTGAGAGGTAAATATTATAACCCTTTAAATTACTTTTGGCAGGATCAGGAAAACCAGCCATTCCCACCATTTTGGCGATGTCGATCACCCCTTCACTTTGAACATCGCTTTGGACCACCACAGGAGCGCCCGGAGCGGCCGTGGTTCCGGCGAAAATTTCGCGGGAATATTGGCTTTCAACCGGAGGTATGGTGTTCGTCACCGAACTGACGACAAAATAATACTTGGTGTTTTTTTCCAAACCGCGCAAGGAATAATAATTCGCCTTGATGGCCTTTTGATTGATTTTAACATAGCCGCTGCCGGTGGTTTTGCTGAAATAAACGTTGTAGCCCGCCAAGGAAAGCGACGGCGAGTTGTTCCACCTTAAAGTAATAATATCCCCTTCGACATAGGCCGTTACGCCCTCCGGAATAAAGCTTTTCACTTTCCCCAGGAAAGAATCGCCGAACCGCCAATTGGCGGAGATGCGGTGGGAAGAACCTAAGAATTGCGCGTGGCCGATATAAGCATAGTCAATTCCCCAAGTTTTCGACCGATAGCTGATGCCAGCGGTAAACTGCCCATCCAGTGTTTGAAAAGCCGCATAGCCGGTCCGCAACCCTAATTGATCCTCAAAAAACCATCCTTCAATGCCGGCCAAAAGCAGGGTGTGGTGCGCGCCCAAATTGGGGTCGTTAAAATCGGAAAATTCAAAAGCCGTCACGAGGTCATCCGTAAACTCGTAGCTGAACCCGCCCCGGACCCGCAAGGGAATTTGGTCTTCGTTTCCAGCTTGCCATTTGATTTTGGTATCCAGGTCCTCGGCCGACAACCCCAGGTTGATCTGCTTTCCGTAGCGGGGGTTTAAGATGGGAAGGTGGTATAGAAAACCCATATCCAACCCCAGCCCACTGGCCTGGAAACCGGGCGAAGAGGAATCAACCGACAAAAGCTTGATGTTGACGCCGAAAGATATCGATTTATCGATCGCCAAGGGAGTGGCGAAGGTTCCGTAAAAGATCCGCTCATTTTGGGAAATGTCATTGAACGACAACTGCTGCATCGCGAAGGCCCAAGCCAATTGATCCCCAAAGGGCTGGACATAGGCCAATTCAAATTGGTCTTCTTTTCCGTTGGCGAGGACAGCGCCCATTCCCGAAACTTCGGGGCGTAAGACCTGCACCAGTCCGGCGGGATTGTAGAAAATAGCGTCCCCGGAATCCGCGATGGTCGAAAAGGCGCCTCCTAAGCCGATCGGCCTGGCGCCGATACCCGAAAAACCGCCTTTATCGAATACACCGGCGAATCCCTTCGAACCGCAAAGGGAAAAAACTAAAAGAGTCGCCGCCAGAACTCTAATAACCATTCGGTCCTACCTTCGCGCCGTTTATTTTAATATCCGACAATTGTAACAATTTTAGTTGGTCGATCTTTCCCGAGGCATAGTTAGCCGCGGCCTGGGTTGTCGTCTCCAGGGTAAGCTCATTTTTCCCATAATATACATGAGTCGATATCCCTTTTAAACCAGTTCCAACCGAATTAACGCTGGTTTTAATGACTTCGGCCGCCTCCTGGTAGAGATAGGGCACAAAAGTTAGGTTGGATTTGTAGCTGACAACCAGAATCGGGTTCCCGTCCAGGTTCTTATCAAAATGGGTATTCAAAACCTGGTCTTTTGCGACATTATTGAAGCCAATAGAAGGCACCGAGCCAGCCTCCGGAACCAGGGTATTTCCGGACGCATCCACGGGGGGTGCTGACGCGTTGGCTGTGGTGGGCGTGGCTTCCGGCACACCCAAGAGATCTTTAAGGCTTTGCTGGGCCAGGGCCGTTAATTTTTGCCTTTCCTGAACCAAAAGAGCGGCTTGTTGCTGCCGGATCGCCATTAACTTGCTGGGATCCTTCACGGCCTCCGCCGATGAAGGGCCTAATATTTCGACCGTTTGAACCGGCGTGGAACCCACATGGTCCAATTGATCCGTGACTTGGAAGGCCCAGGTATAAACTCCCGGCGGCAAGGGTTCATACTGGTCATTTTCTCCGCCCCACAGCAATTTGGTGGGAGGGGAGCCAATGCCCCGGAGGCCCCTCACCAAGTGGTTGGATTGATCGTAAATTAAAACGCTCCAATGATTAAGGGATACATCCTCAGTCGTGTCCAAATAAAAAACCGCCTTTTCACCGGCGGAGGGCGTAAAAGCGGATGGCCGGACGAAAGCCTTGACCTTCGCGGGCGGAATCTCTTCCCCGCCGCCAAAGCGGTAGGCCACTCCAATTTGGAAGGGCTCAAAGTTAATCCCGCTCGAGCTCAAATTACCAATGGCCGAACCTTCCGAAACACTGGCGGAAGGCGCGACTGGAAGAAGATAGGCCAAGTCGGTTTGAAAATCACCGTTGAGCGCCCGGACGCTCAAACCCACGGACATAAATCCTGGCCGGCTGAGGAAGGTCGAATAACCGGTCCGGAGCCCTAAAGCATCCCTGAAGAGCCAAAATTCCGTCCCGAAACGAAGGATCAAGTTGTCGCCGTTCCCGGGGACGTTAGCGGATGATATCTGGTCAAAATCTAAGGCCGTAATATTGCGCACTTTGAACAGGAAATTATTTTTGTAGGCTATTCCCAAGGTGATTTCGGGGGCAACCGAGGCTTCCGAGCCGGAGCCTTCCCCAAACGTAATGCCCTCGGAGGAGGGCGAGGTTAGGGTAAATTTATTGGCGTAGGTCGTGGTGGTCACCATATCCCTTAAGGATAAGCCCACACGGAA
The DNA here is from genome assembly GCA_964531065.1 of uncultured bacterium. Classification (GTDB taxonomy): domain Bacteria; phylum Oederibacteriota; class Muellerivitia; order Muellerivitales; family Muellerivitaceae; genus PALSA-1180. The sequence goes on along the minus strand of CAZHFP010000001.1, from coordinate 51,659 downwards.
CTCTTCGGAATATTTGGTAATGGGAATGCGGTACAAGATCCCCAAGTCCACCCCGAAACCGATGACGCGGATGGGGCTTTGCAATTCCTGTCCAAGGGTTGATTTAGGATCGCCGAAGTACCGGATGTAATATTGGTCGTTGGTGATGCGCTTGACGTTCAAGCCGATCGAAAAATTCTTGACTCCCGAAAACCTCGCCGCGTAGGACAAAACAAGGTCGTCCTCCTGGAAACTTGGGTTTTGAAGGTAGCTTCCCTCTTGCCGGGATGTGGCGTCGACATCCGTGCCCGCGTAAAAATCCCTCTGGGGATGGAAGGGGCGGAAATAAGAAATACCAAAGGTGTTATCCTTGGCCACTGGAAGCATTAGCTGCAAGGAGGCGAACCAGGGGAACCCAAAAGCCGGATGGCCATTGACCTTATCATCGAAATAAACCGGCGCGCTGGAAATGGATATTTCATAAGCCGAAAGCTGGGCCAATCCGGCCACGTTCCAATAGGCCGCCGAGGCGTCATCGGCCACCGCCGTGAAGGCTCCCCCCATGCCCATGGCTCGGGGTCCAATTCCAAAGGTCTCCTTGCGGTCAAAAACAGGGAAAACGGGGGGCGTTTGTGAATAAGCCAGGGTCGTTGAAAGTAAAAATAATTGGAGTCCCAGGGCGCATCCCCCCCAAATCATTTTGCGGTTTGAGGAAAAAAGGTTTTTCAATAATTGATGTTGTTTTAGCACCGTTCCAGTCACCCTTCTCGCGTTAAAATCCAACGCTGTTGAATCCGTCAAGATCTCTTTTTAAGCCCGGCCTCCGCCTTATAAACCGCTACCAATATCTCAGCGACCACCTGGTACAGTTCCCCGGGAATCTGCTGATTTAAATTCAACTTATCCAGCATTTCCACCAGCAGCTTATCTTCCACGATGGGAATCCCATTTTCCCGGGCCATCGTTATCAATTTCTCGGCCACAATCCCACGCCCCTTCGCCACCAGCTGGGGAGCCGGCATCGTCGCGCGGTCATATTGAATCGCCACCGCCGTTTTCCGCAGACTTCTGCGCTTCCCAGGCCCCAAAGAAGGACTCATGGACTCAGCCCCTTACATTCAGGCGAAAACCCGTAGGAACTTTAAAGGGCCGGTTCAACAAAAGGGCCGGCGCCGTCAAGACAAACCCCCGTTTATTCAAGGCCGCCTCAATCTCAAGGATCATTTGACTCAAAAATCCTTTTTTCCCATCCCCGGGCCGGGCGAAAACATGAAGCGTCACCTGGCGCCCCTTCAAATGAATACTCCACTGAATTTCACCGCACTCTTCCGTTTGAATCGTGAAGACGAAATAAATCGCCGGGTCAACTTTTGTCCTGGTTCCTTCCTTTTCCTTTTCGACATAGACATCCAGACGCGCGGCCGCTTTCTTTCCCCCGAAAGCAAGAGGGATCAAAGCGAACCACTGGAGGCCTTCCGCCGCCTCACGGTTGGACACGGCGGCATCCGCCGTCGATCCCAAAACTTTCGCGCTTTCGGCAGGCGCCGTAACGCTCACCGGACTTCCCAGCTTCAATGTCCTCGGACCCCGGGCCTCCACTAAACCGCCGTCATCCATTCGAATGACATAGGTTCCGGGCCCCACTACCTTTTCGACCACACCAACCTTGGCGCTTCCAGCCAAGGCGGCAAAACGATTTAGAACGCCCGACCCCCTCGGCGGCGAAGCCTCTCCCCATCCCAGCGGAAAAACACGCTCCATACCGCGGCATCCTTACGGGTTCCATGAGCTCAAACCCTGCGAAACGGCACTCTCAATTCGGCGTCGTGAAGCGATTATCGCGCAAATTTAAAATCAACTGTACTTCCGCTCGGCTTAATTTTGTCCGCCGAATAATCTCATTGATGTCCATTTCGGAATCGACCAGCCGGTAAACTTCCCGGACGAGGGACGAAGAAAAACCGACCGCCCCGACCCGGCCGGACCGCTTGGGAACCCTTCCCAATTTTGTTCCGTTTTCAGACCCGTCTTTAAAATCCAAACTCATTTTTTCCATCGATTTCAAGGGATGGTCTTCCGCCGGGTTTAACGCGGGAGAAGCCTTCGACTTCGCCGTTTGGATAACGCTGAACTTTTCTTCCAATCTGTTTTTTTCCGCGCCCACCTCTTCCGCCAAACGAACGGTCTTGCTCAAATCCTTTTGGAGCTTCTGTAGAATCTTTTTAAATAATTCGGTTTTTTCCTCAGCTTCTTTCACCTGCTCCTGAATATTATCGGAAACTTCCTTCCCCAGCTGTTTCAGGGTCAGCAAAAGTTCCTGAAGATTTTCCTTCATTTCCTGAACCTGCACGTTTTTTAAAATTTCGGATTCTTCTTTCTTTTTCTCCGAATGATGGACCGTGTAATGAAATAAAAACAGAACCCCGAAAAGAAAAACAGCGTCAAAGAACATTTGAAGAATTGAAAACAGATCCATTTCAGGCCCTTATATCAATATGAGTTTTTGTCGTCTATACCATCGCCCTTTGATTCCCAACCAACAGCCTCAAGCCCGCCAGCAGCCTCTTCCGCGAAGATTTCGAAGAAAATCACGGCACGCTTAATTACCTTTAAACGGACCGACCTTAACCTCACCGTCCGATTCGGTCAAAGTACAATACTTCAGTTCTTCCGAGATTTGCCGGGAGGCCTTATTAATGGTTATTTTAACCCCCGTATGAATCACCCCCATGCACATAACTTTCGCGTGCCGGCGGCGTTCCTCCGCGCCCTCCTGCTCTTTCTTCTCCACCTCCTGCTTTTTTTCAGCCAAGGACTTGGTGGAAGCCATCAGGGCAAACTGAGCCCTCGTCAATTTGGTCAGCAGTTCTTTCTTGTCAGGCGGAAGGGCTCCGCCCATTTTGGTCGAAAGATCCTTTAAAAACTGGATTCCTTTTTTTGTTTTATCAAGATTTTCAACGGCGGCTTTCAGCTCGGTTTCCATCTTCTGAAGCTCATCTCGTAACCCCACCGCTTCCCCAACAATGACCTCGGTTGGAGTGGCGAAATTGGAACCCATGGACGCGGCGAAAACTTCCCGGCCCGCGATGACCTGTCCTCCGACGATGACTCCCTTTTTACCGGCGACATTGACTTTGTTCCCCACCGTGACCTTACTGTGCATAATGGCCTGGGCCGTGGTTAAATTTCCGCCAACATCCACTGTGGCATTTCGGATATATTTGATGTTCGCGTCGCCTGGGCAGGTGATTTTCGCTTTATCATTGCCGCTGACACCTCCTCCAATCGTCATTTTTCCGTTGCACTTTAATTCGGCCCCTTCCACAACCCCATTCACAATGATATCTTCGCCGGCGAAAACCTTAAACCCGTCCTTCACGTCGCCCCGAACCACGACCGTTCCGATAAAATCAATATTACCGGTGGAAAGATTGACATCACCCGGAACCTCGTAGAGGGCAAGCACGGAAATCTTGTTATCCTTCACAATGACTTGGCCGTCCGCGTCGGCGAGATACTCATCGGGATTGGACGGAGAAATAACTACGCCCTTTCCGATCTTCACCTCGATATCCACCCCATCCTTGGCCTGGGTTGCCTTGCCGGTCACGGTCATGCCCTGCAGGCCCTTGGTCGGCGGGATTTTACGCGCCAGCAGGGTACCCTTTAGGATGTTGTCGATCTTGTGCGCCGCCTTGTAATCGATGCGGCCGTCCTCGGTTTCTTCCGGCTCCACTACCGCGGGAGCTTCCTCTTCAGCTTTTTTATAGAGATACTCCACCCGGGCGTCTTCCCCATTGGCCAGAGGGGTTCCAAAGGCGATATCCATTTCGATAGGTTCATTAATGTTTTTAGAGGCCGCGAATTGGGAAAGTTTCGCCGAGATTTCCGCCATTCGCGCTTCATCGACTCCGTAAACCACATTCCGCCGCTTGAGGGCTTCACGAACATCATCAACCGTGGAGAACCGGTCCGTTTCCGCTTGAGGAGGAACCACTGTTACCTTCGCCTGCATTTCATCGTCGTTGATTTCCACAAAGACCAATTCTTGCATGCTCTCCACCTTTGCGTTATCGTTTTTTCGAGGCTTCATCCAGTTTATGGGCCGACGGGCATCCAGGCCGTCCCATAACACGTTTTAATTTATTCCGTTATCCCTCTTTTACTTATCAAAAGAACGATCCCCCAACCCCTCTCGACCCCGAACCCCGCCCAGCTTCCGGCCTTCACTTACCCTCTCCTGGAGCCGGAAAACAGCCAGGTGGTGAATCTGACAAATCCTCGATTCGCTTACATTTAAAACTTTCCCAATTTCTTTAAACGTCAAAGCCTCGACATAGTAAAGATGAAGGACTTTTTGCTCCGAATCGCCTAAAGCCTTTAACGCGTCCGCGACTTGTTCAATTTTCTCTTGTTTCTCAACTTTATCAAGTGGATTCTCGGCCTTGGAGTCCGGCAATACGTCCGCCCAGGAGCCTCCTTCGCCTCCGCCTCCGCCCATTTCCGCGTCCAAGGACAGCAAATTGAGCATATTAATCTCGGCGAGCCAGTCATAAAGCTCATCCAAAGGAATGCCCAAGGCCTTCGCGGTTTCTTCTTCCCGCGGGGATCTTCCCAGGCGAGTCTCCAGTTTTTTTTCAGCCTCCTGAATGGCCCGAGCTTGCTTTCTTAAATTACGCCTGGCAAAATCCAAACTCCGAAGTTCGTCGACCATTTGCCCGCGAATTCGGTACCGCGCGTAAGCCTCGAAAGCCCGGCCCGGATCGTGGCGTTTGTCCTTGGGCGGCGTGAAATGATCCAAGGCTTGTAATAAGCCAATGACGCCGGCCGATCCCAAATCGTCTTTTTTTTCCCAGTAAGCCCTCACGGGCAGCCGGGCCAACAATCTCCGGGTTTCCGCTTCGACCAAAAATAAATAGGTTTTGGCCAAGCCTTCCCTAGCCGTTAAATCACTTTTCTTTTTTAGAAAGCTTGCCCAAAGCGAATTCAAGCTTCCCGAGGTCTCCATTTTCGCTATTGGTTATCGGGCGAAAGTTCAGGAAAAACAAAATCAACGGATTTACCCTTGGATTCCTCCGATTCAACGCTGGGTGCGGCTTCCGATTCCGCGAGAGGCGCCGCTTCCGCCGGGACTGACGCGTCCACGCCTCCCGAAGTTAGGCTGGAGGTTGGAATAAGTTTTTCAATATAGGTAATCGCGATCCACATGATCATGACGCCGAAGAAAAATCCCAAAAAGCTCGCGACCAAAAAAGCGAGAACCAAACTATCCATCTCCATTCCCTCGTAAGCTCCTACTAACGAAATGATCAGGAATCCTAAAACCGATCCCGCCGACCCGCCCACCAGGTACATTTGGAAATTGCCATAGGCTTTTTCCTTCGTGATTTCGTAATAAAGACGGTCTTTTTCTTTTTTCGCCATCGGTTTCCCCCGCATTTTTTTTAAAACCCAATTTCAAAAACTCAAACCCATTCCGCTTCAACCCCGCCACACTCCCTCGTCCGATCAACCCTTGCGCTTGCTTCCGAAAATATGAGTGACTTTTTTAAAAAAATTAATCAGGTCGCCTTCGTCGCGCCGGGCCTTTCCGGTTATGATCATTTCCGCCAATCGATTCATACTCACCGCCGCGGGGCAAAGCGGCGCAGACAAAAGGACCGGTTTTTGCTCCCGAACGGCCTTCAGCATGCTCGGGTCCCTCGGAACAAATCCGAGATACTCGATATCCAATCCCAAAAACCGCTTGGAAAGGATGACCAGCTTCTTTCCCGCCTCATCTGCCTCGGTTTGATTGCCCGCCATATTCACCACGATGTTGATGACCGGGTTTCCTTTTTCGCGGTACAGTATTTTGATCATGCCATAGGCGTCCATCAGCGCCGTCGGTTCGGGCGTGGTGACAATCACCACTTCTTCGGCCGCGATCACGAAAGCCAGCACATTGCGGTGGAGACCCGCTCCCGTGTCGATTAAAATAATATCCGATTGGTTTTGCAGCTCCATGAGGGCGTCTAAAAATTTTACCCTCTGGGACTCGTTCAAATCAGCGAGCTCCTGAACCCCTCCCGAACCTGAAGCCACCAGCTTAATGCCGCCCGGACCTTCGAGAATAATTTCCGAAAGGCTTTTCTGTCCATTTAAAACGTTTAAAAGCGTGTACTGGGGGATCATGCCCAGCATCACATCCACGTTCGCCAAACCCATATCCGCGTCAAATAGCAAAACACTTTTTCCCCGCGCCGCCATGGCCAAGGCGAAATTGACGGAAAGGTTCGTTTTCCCCACGCCTCCCTTGCCGCTGGTCACCGTAATGATCCGGCAGCGGGACGAGGCGGCGGGCTCAGGCGCCTCTGAAGTCAAGGGCTGGTTCAAACGATCCATTAATTGTCGAAGCCGCTCCGCTTGATCCTGCATATCCCCCCCTAAGCCAGAAGAGCTTTGGTTATTCTTTCGGACAAGGAGTTGTTCTCCGGAACCTCTAAATCATCCGGCACATTCTGGCCCGTGGCGTAAAACGACAATGGAATTTGGAAATTATTCATCAGATTCAAAAAGGCTCCATAAAACCTGGTTTCGTCCAGTTTGGTGAATATCATCCGGTTGATGGGAACCGACACTCCAAATCGTTCGATGATCCTAAGCATATCGAAATATTTTGTCGTTGCCGACAACACCAAATGAATCTCGTCAGCCTGGCTTCGGGCGATGAATTCTTTAAGTTCTTCCAGCTGCTCGTCGCTGGAGGGGCTTCGGCCCGCCGTATCAATCAAAACCAAATCCATATTTTTATACTTGGTCAAAATATTAACAATCTCCTGCGAAGAGTCCGCAACCTCAACGGGTATTCCCATAATTTTTCCATAGGTTTTCAACTGCTCCGTCGCGGCGATGCGGTAGGTATCCGCGGTCACCATCGCAACTTTTTTCCGGTCAATTAAACTAAACCGCGCCGCGAGCTTCGCCAAGGTCGTTGTTTTCCCAACGCCCGTCGGCCCCACGAACGCAATTACTTTTTGAAAATTCGACGGCGCCGCGGGCGGGGCGATTTTTAGGACCCCGCGAACATAACGGTCAAGCCATTGAAACACTTCTTCGTTTTTTTCCGGGTCGACCTTCTCCGCGATCATCCCTTTGATTATTTTTTGAATGAGAAAATCTTCAACTTCCTGCCGGATCAGCTTTTTTTTGATTTTCGAGAATCCCTCGGACAGCAGCGCCGCCGTATCCACTTGATTCAAGTCCCTCAACACATTGGCCACGCTGGACGTTTTCATTTCATTGAGTTCTCGCTGAAGAGCCTTGACCTTGGCCCTCGCCGGATCCAAGGAACCCAGGGACGGCGCGGGGCCCGGAGCCGAAGGGGACGGGATGGTTTTTTTGATCACCATTTCACTTCGATCCAACAGGGGGGGCGCGACCGCCACACTGCCCTTCCGCTTAGCCATATCCTCCGCGAGATTCAAATCAACCCCCGCGGTAATTTCAGCCATGGGCTTTCCGAACATCCCCAGCATGCCTCCCTTGCGGAAGGTCTTCGTGTAAAGAATGACCGCTTCGGGGCCTAAATCTTTTTTCACCTTCATTAAGGCCTCTTGAATCGTGGGAGCTTCATAGCGTTTTATTCTCATTCGCCCGCCTCGATAAGACCGATGGATTGTATTTCTGTGCGGGGCAGCAGCTCGCTAAAGGACAAAACCGTCAAATGGGGAATAAACCGCTCGATCAGTTTTTTGAAATAGGGCCTGACACCCGGCGAACAAAGCACCAGCGGTTGGCGGTTGGCCGCGGCCATTTTTTCGATCCCAGCGGAAAGGCTCCGGAACATTTGTTGTAAAACCCGGGGATCTAACGCGGTGGCGGAGCCGCCTTCGGCCGCCTGCACCGAATCCTGGATTTTCTTTTCAAACCGGGGATCCAGCGTCAAGGCATAAACTTTTCCATCGGCCGCTTGATGAAGTTTGGTGATAGACCGGGACAAAGCTTTCCGGGCATATTCGGTCAAAAGCTGAACATCCTTGGTTTCCCGCACATGGTCCGCCACCGACTCCAAGATACTTTCCAAATCGCGGATCGGAATATGTTCCTTCAGAAGATTTTGGAGGATTTTTTGAAGGTCGCCGATAGGAAGATGGCTTGGGACCAGTTCCTCCACCACCGCCGGGGAATCTTTTTTGACGCCATCCAGCAATTTCGAAACGCTTTGGCGCGTCAGGAATTCATATGCGTGATTTCGGATAACCTCGGTCAAATGGGTGGCAATGACCGTGGAAGCATCCACCACCGAATAACCCGCTTGTTCCGCCATCGCCTTTTCCTCATCGGTAATCCAATAGGCGACCAAATTGAAGGTGGGTTCTTTGGTTTCAATACCCTGAATTTTCGGCATATCCGTTCCCGTCGCCATGGCCAAAAGGTGGCCCGGCATAATCTTCCACCGCGACACCTCAACTCCCTTGATCTTAATGATGTACTCGGAAGGCTGAAGCTGCATGTTGTCCCGGATGCGGATGGGCGGGACCACCAGCCCCAAATCGGTGGCCATTTGCCTGCGAATTCCCGTGATCCGTTCCAATAGATCGCCGCCCTGGGCCTCATCCACCAACGGGATGAGACTGTAGCCGATTTCAACTTCCAAATGGTCCACCTGAAGAAGGGACGAGACATTCTCCGGTTCTTTTTTCTTGTCGGGAGCGGTTTGAGCTTTCGCTTTTTCGACGGCGTCGGCCTCAGTGCGGACCGCGTTATCAATAAAATAAGCCAGCAGGCCGGTCAACGCCGATATGAAAAGGAACGCCCAGGGCATTCCCGGAACCAGGCCCAGCGCGAACAACACTCCGGCGGCGATCCAAAGGGCCTTCGGGTGAGCGGTAATTTGCCGGACCAAATCCGTTCCCAGGTTGCTGTCCGATGCCGCACGGGTGACCACGATACCGGTCGCCATGGAAAGTAACAGGGCTGGAATTTGAGTCGCCAAGCCGTCTCCAATGGACAATAACGTGTAACGCTGCAGCACCTCTTCCCAGCTCATGCTTTGGCTCCAAAAGCCCACTCCAAAGCCCCCCAACACGTTGATGATGATGATGACAATGGCCGCGATCGCGTCACCGCGCACAAACTTGCTGGCTCCATCCATCGCTCCATAAAAGTCCGCTTCCCGTTCTACTTCTTTTCGTCTATTGCGGGCTTGATCATCGGTGATGAGTCCGGAATTTAAATCCGCGTCAATGGCCATCTGTTTTCCCGGCATAGCGTCCAAGGTGAACCTGGCCGCCACTTCCGCCACGCGCTGGGCGCCGCTGGTGATGACGACAAATTGAATAATGATGAGAATCAGGAAAACCACAAAACCAACCCAATAGCTCCCTCCTACTACGACCGTTCCAATGGACTCAATCACTCGGCCGGCGGCTTGAGAACCGTCGGTTCCATGCAGAAGAATCAATCGAGTGGCGGAAATGCTTAAGGCCAGCCGAAACAAAGTGGTAATCAGAAGCAGGGTCGGGAAAATGGAAAAATGGAGCGGTTCCAAGGTATACATGGTGATCAATACCACCACCAAGGCCATGGTAATATTCAGGGAAATGAGGATATCCAGCAAAAATGGCGGAAGTGGAATAACCACCATGATGATCGCCATCACCACCGCGAAAGCGAAGAAAAGATCGCTGTTTTTTTGAATCGTATTCATGGTCGTGGCTTCAGCCATTCGAAAAACCTTTCGGTCCAGCGGGTCAGAACGAACAGACATTGTAGCAGGAGGATTCGGTCCTACCCCAATACTAAATGAAGCCCAACCCCGGCAAAAATTCCTTTATTTTCACGTTTCTCAACAAGCCCTGCGTCATTTTTTGAAAAAAATTAAACCGCTTTTTTTGGCCAATCCAAGGCTGTTGGTTAAACACCCACCCTTGTCCCCGTTTTTTGCTTGTTCATTCGATAAACAAAAGCCAATATTTCCGCCACCGCTTCGAATAAATCCGGGGAAATAGGCGCCCCTACCGGGCATTGTTTCAGCAGGGCCCGGGCCAGAGGTGGATTTTCCACGATCGGAATACGGTTTTTCTTGGCCATTTCCTTGATTTTTTCCGCCACGACCCGCTCTCCCTTGGCCAAAACAACCGGCGCCGACATCCCCTCTTTATATTCCAACGCGACCGCCACGTGGGTTGGATTGGTAATGACAACATCCGCCCGAGGGACGGACTCAAACATCCGGCGCCGGGCCATCTCCCTTTGGATCTGCCTTATCCTGGCCTTGATCATGGGATCGCCTTCCGATTGCTTAAACTCGTCCCGAATTTCCTGCTTGGTCATCTTTAACCCATCTTCATATTCCCATCGCTGGTAAAAAAAATCCAAAACCGCCAAAACCGCCAAAGCAAGAATGGCCCGATTGAGGATGGTGAGGGTGAGCCTTCCCACAAACTTTAAAGCCTCGGCGCCCTGCATGTCCATGGTGGGGACCAGATCCGGCAGGGCGCCTTTAACGCCCTTATAAACCACCCAGCCGATCAACAAGAGTTTTAAAATAGACTTAAAAAAATCAACCAGCGACCTGCGGGAAAAAAGTTTTTTAAACCCGGAAAGGGGGCTGACGTTGCTGAACTTCGGGACGAGCGGCTTCAAGGTGAACAAAACTCCAACTTGCATATAATTCGCCATGAGCCCCACCAACAAAATCATCCCCAACACGGGCGCGATAATTTTGGCGATTTGCCACATGTAAAACAATCCAAGCGAATAGAGGCTCTCCATCCCCAGGGTCATATTCATGTTTTGGTAGGAAAATACCGCGAGCTGATTCATGGAATCCACCATATAGGGGCCCGCGTAACGAAAAGTCAGCAAGGCCGTCAACAGAATGACGGCGGAATTAACCTCGACTGAACGGGGCACCTGCCCCTTCTCCCGGGCTTCCTCCCGCCGTTTGGGCGTCGCCTTTTCAGTTTTGCCCGGATCAGCCATGAACAACCTCGTTTCTCAAAATAGGGACCCCAACCGGTCTCACTTCAATCCTGACACAACCCTAGCGGCCTACCGCAGAGCCTGGATCAAAACAGCCAAATCACGATACATGCCTTGGAATAGACCCTGCAGGATATAAACAAAAAAGCTCATCGAAAGGGCGGTAATTAAAAATCCTACCGCGAGATTTAAGGGCATACCGACGATAAACACGTTCATCTGGGGCACGGTGCGGGCAACCACTCCCAAGGCCATATTGGTGATAAAAAGCGCGCCAATGACCGGCGCTCCCACCCTCAAGGCAATAAAAAAAACTTGGGAAAACATCGCCATCATTTTTATCCCTAAGGCAGGGGTAAACTGGGCATGGCCCAAAGGAATAAGCGCAAAACTATCGGCGAGCGCCCTTAATAAAATATGGTGCCCATCCACAATTAAGAAAACAACCGTGGCGATCATATAATAATATTGACCCATGACGGATATTTGGGTGCTGGTAATAGGATCAATGATATTGACCATACCCAACCCCATCTGGATATCGGCGATTTGCCCCGCCAATTGAATACCGGTAAAAATAAGGGTGGCGCCCAGTCCAATGCAAAAACCAATGAGCATTTCCCTGACGACGCCCAACGCCAAAGGGATGCCCGCTGGAGGCAGCGATTGGGGCTTAAAATCAACCACCGGAAAAATGAGAAAGGCGATTAACAAAATCCAGGAAGCCTTTGTCACCACGGGAATATTCTTGCCGGAAAAAACAGGCGCGGTTAAAAAAACTCCCGCCATTCTCATCAGGACTAAAATAAAGGCGACGACATCCTGGGGGTCAAATTGGAACGGATTGGTTGGCAACAGGCCCTCACTTGGAATAATTGGGGAGATTGATCCAAAGATTGGAAGTGAAGTTTAACAGGACCAGCATCATCCATTTCCCGAAAACAAGAATGGCGAAAAAAATGGCGATGATCTTCGGGATAAAGGTCAAGGTCATTTCCTGGATCTGGGTCACCGCTTGAAATATGGAAACCGCCACACCCACCGCCAAGCCCAAACCCAAAATGGGGGCCGATATCAGCAGGGTGATCCAAAGGGCCCGATTGGCCAAGTCCGCGATAAATTCAACCGTCATTTGAAACCCCTCGTTTCAAAATCAAAAACTTAAGGCTATGGAACGGACTATCAAATTCCATCCATCCACCATGATGAAAAGCAATATTTTGAACGGCAGAGAAATTAAAACCGGCGGGAGCATGAGCATCCCCATGGACATCAAAACGGAAGCCACCACCATGTCAATGATGAGAAAAGGCACAAAAATAATAAATCCCATCTCAAACCCTTTTTTGAGCTCTCCGATGACGAACGCCGGGATCAAAACCCATGTCGAAATATCCGCCGGCGTGCGGGGCCGGCTCGACTTGGACAAGGCCACAAACAGAGCTAAATCTTTTTCCCTGGTTTGTTTAAACATAAATTGCCTCATGGGTTCTTCGGCCTTCTTAAAAGCTTCCGCCGTGGTCATTTTACCGGCCAGGTAGGGCGTCAAAGCCTCTTGATCAACGCGCTCAAAGGTCGGCTGCATGGTAAAAAAAGTGAGAAAAAGCGCCAGCCCGATCAAAACCTGGTTCGGCGGCACCTGCTGGGTACCCAGCCCCTGTCTCAAAAAAGACAAGACAATGACGATCCGCGTAAAGGAAGTGGTCATGATCAAAATAGCCGGCGCCAGCGAAAGAACGGTCAGCACAAGGATAATTTGAATGCTCATGGCCACGTCTTGCGGCGTCTTGGCTTGATCGACCCCTAGTTTGATTGAAGGAAAGGGAATATCCGCCGCGAGAGACCCTTGCGCGGACGCGAGGAAGCAAAGAAGCGCGAATCCACCCATCAAAATAAAATTCCGTTTTGTCAATTCTCGCCCTTTTCTTGAATCGCGCTTTTTTTGCTTTTGGTGAAGCCCTTTAATTTTTTGACATATCCGCCCACCAGCTCATTGCTCTCCGAGAGGATCCGCTTTGTTTCGGCTTCCCCCTCAACCGTTTCGTGCTTCTTCATAATCCCGTTAAATATTTTAGGAAATCCATGATGGGTCGCCTGGCGCAGGGTCTCCACCTCTTCCGGGTCGGTGATGACATCCAATCGGTTTATCTCATCTTTCCCAACCCCGACCACCAACAAGCGTTTTCCGACCTCGATCAAGTGGATGGTTTTCCGAGGGCCCAGATAAGTGGAAGTCAGCACCTTCATCGGCTTTCCGGCTTCGTTTAAGTTTCCCCACCCCTGCTTTTCCCAAGCGAATTTAACGCCCCAAACGGTCAAGATGATGAGTCCCACAATGAGGGTAAGCGCCAACAGTATCCGGGCGAGCGTGGAAAAAAAACCAGGGGAAGGATTGGGCGCTTCTTCAGGCAGAGCTAGCGGCTGTCCGCCTTTTTCTTTATCGCCCGACGGGACATTTTGATTTTTTTCAAAAATCGGGCTGTTGGAATCAATGGCCAAACTTTTCGCCGGAGTCAACAGCTGAAAAAGACAAACCCCTAGAACTAATCCGATTAAGGTGGTTAGCGTCCAGGGGTTCACGAAAATCGAACGGTTCATGGGCATGGAAATGTACGGTCCTAATACCCTTATCTTAAGCCTGAACCGCGTGCAGCCGTTCCTCGGGATTGATGATTTCAGTGATTCGAACGCCAAAATTTTCGTCGATCACAACCACTTCCCCTTTGGCGATCAGCTTTTCATTGACCAAAATATCAACCGCTTCGCCGGCCAATTTATCAAGCTCCACCACGGATCCTGGCGCCAGGGCCAAAATTTCTTTTACCAATTTCGTGGTGCGGCCCAGTTCCACCGTCAACTTCAAGGGGACATCGAGCAAAAGACCAATATTTCCCCCCGCCGGCCTGGCTGAACCCGAGAATTCATTTTCTAATTGTTGCACAAAAGCACCTCCCGCTCGCGATTGGGTGTTTACCGTTGAAACACCAGATTGAACATTTCCCGCGGCCACGGCGGCCGCTGGTTTTCCCGACCCGGTCGAAAAACGAGAAGCGACCGACTCAGGAAGACAAAATAAAATTTCACCCGCCAAAAGACCCTGAACATCAAAATTAAAATTGAAAACCGTAAGCGTCGTACCCAGTTGAGACAACTGAGCGCCCGCGGCCGAAGAATCAAGGGTCAGAGGATCGCCGGCTTCCCAGAGGACTTTCGAACCGGCTATCTTTTTTCCCTCGGTGGAAAAAACCTCGGCCATCTGATGAACCACTTCCCCAAAAGCCGAGAGATGCAGTTCGGTCATTTTTTCAGGAGCGCTTGTCCCGTCTTGGCCGATCAATAAATCAGCTAGAACCGATGAATTTTTCTCCTTCGTCAGCAGCAGGGCCGAACCATCCACACCGCCCGAGCCCTTTAAGAGCGCGACCAAATAAGATGATTCAAGGCCGGCGGCGACCAGCGGGGTGTCTTCATTGGAAACCTTGGACAAAACCACTGATACGTCCCGCCCCATGAGCGAACTCAAGGTTTGAGCCAATCCGACGGCTGCCGCTTCGCCAAAGTTTTGAAGTTTATTCAGTTCCAACTTCTCACCCTTTACACAAACTTAGGATTTATTATCCACAGAACAAACCTGGGTCACTTGAAGAGCTTTCTTCTTCGAGGAGACGCCGGGCCGGCCCTTGAGCTTCACCAAGTTTTCGATCAACACATTGATCTCATGATGAGGGCTCGTGTTCAGCCGAATCACATCCCCCGCCTTGAGGCGGAGCATCTCTTGAACCGTAATTTTTGTTTCCCCCGCCCTGACGACGATGGGAACGCTGGTTTCTCTCATGACTTTCGTCAAACTTTCCACTGTTTCGGCCGTGGATTCCTTCTTGCCGACCGTGAACCATTTCTGGGCGGACAAGTCGCCAATAATCGGTTCCAAGACCACATAAGGGATGCACATCGACATTTTTCCGGTTACCTCATTAACCTTAACCTCAAACTCGATGACAGCCGTTATTTCGCTGGGGGCGACCACCTGGACAAACTGAGCGGTCGTCTCATAGCCGGTTAATTTCGGCTGGAAATGTCCGACCTTAAGCCAAGCTTCCTGAAGGGCTTCCAGGCCCCGGTTAACAATTTTTTCAATGACGGACTGTTCAATCAGGGTCAATTCCCTGGACGCGGTCGGCGCCTTGCCGGGACCGCCCAAAATGCGGTCGATCAAGGTCAAGACCAACTCCGGATTAATCTCCAAAAGGAAAGCCCCATCCAACGGTTCCATTTTCAGCACGAAAATGCAATCGGGCCGAGGAAGCGACATGGTGTATTCCCGGAACGGCAATTGGGAAACGGACACCACCTTGATTTCAGCCACGGTGCGCAAGTACGCCGCCACGGAAGCCGTAAACCCGCGGGAGAATATCTCGTGGAGCATCTCCAAGGTCCTCATGTGGTCCTTGGAAAAACGATTGGGCCGATTAAAGTCGTAGGTCTTGATTTTCCGGCCCATCTCGTCAACCGTGATTCCCGCTTCGGGAGCCGTCGATGCCGATGAACTAGATGCCTCGGAACCGCCCGAGCCGGTCATACCAACGTCCAATTCAGAAAGTAGAGCGCTTACCTCACCGTCGGATAATAAGTCGTCCATTTGTCTCCCTCCCTTCCTTCGCTTTAATGAGCTGGCTTACTGTATCGCAAACAGGGTCAAAAACACATTCGTCACGGCGCCGTACTTCAGGGATTCGTTGATCTTAAGTTGGAGTTCCCTGCGGAAGCGTTCTTTTCCTTCCGAGGTCGACAACTCCGCGGCTTTCCGGTCGTTCAAAAGGGTGTTGACCAGATCCTTGAACTGCGGGTCCCTTTCCTTGATCTCCTTGTCCAGCTCTAAATTGACTTTGCTGTATTCTAATTCAATCTGGGTCCGGACATACCGGGAGGCCTCTTCATCGGCCAAGTTCACGATAAAGGTTCCCAAATCATAAACTTTACCCGGCTCGGGCTTTTGCTCGATAATTTTAGCCTCTTTCGCGGTTTCAGTTTTGGAGCCCCATCCCATGAACATTCCCAGGGCCAGGGTAATAATCCCCAAAACACTCACGACGCTCAAAACCAACAAAAGACTCAGTAACCCTTTTGTGCCCTTATCTCCTTGATCTGCCATTTTCACCCCTCCTTTATTAATCTAACTTCATGATGACTATGTCAACCCGGCGGTTGATCCGCCGGTTTGCTTCACTAATATTGGGTACCAAAGGCTGATACTCCCCATACCCCGCTGCGGAAAACCGGCTTGGATCCAAGCCCTTTTCCATCACTAGATACTTTACCACGGTGGTTGCCCGTAAAGCCGAAAGCTCCCAATTACCCGGCAACCGATTCGTCCTGATCGCCAAGTCGTCCGTGTGTCCTTCCACGACAATTTGCTTGCCGGGGTTTTGTTTTAATATTTTCGAAACGTCATTCAGAACTTCCCTCATTTCGGGCTTAAGCCGATAGTCGCCTAGGTCGAATAAAACCTTGTCCGTCATCAGGCTGATCACCAACCCACGCGCCTCTTTACGGATGCTGACCTTGTTGGCCCCCAGGGGCTTGTCCAATATCTGCTTAATTTTGCCGACGTCAATCGGCTTAGGCTTGGCAGGTCCTTCCGGACCGCCTTCTTCCGGTTCGCCGGGAATAATTTTGTAATGCTCCCCGGCATTGGCGGCGTTCGACTGGAGAATAGTCGTATTCCCGGGAATCGGACCGAAAACGGCCCGAATCTGAGCTTTGATCTCCTCAATCGTGACCCTGCTTTGCGAAGCCGTGGCGAACAAAATAATGAACGTCGCCAATAAAAGCGTGATCAAATCGGCATAAGTGAGAAGCCACCGCATCATTCCGCCGGATTCCATCTCCAATCCGCCGTCATGGCCTCCCTTTTTACGTTTGGGCATTACTCATTCTCCAATTCAATTTCCCCGGAGGGATTTTTAGCTATTCTTCTTTTTCCTTGTCCTCACCCTGGGCCTTTTGGGCTTCCATATCCAGCTTCATCCGGGGCGGCAGGAAGGCTTTTAATTTTTCTTCAACGATGCGGGGGTTGTCCCCGGCCGAAATGGCCAAAATGCCTTCCAACATAACTTCCCGAAGCAGGACTTCCTGCTGGCTGTTTTGCTTGAGCTTGAAGGAAATCGGCAGGAAAATCAGGTTGGCGAAAGAAATACCATATAAGGTCGCGATAAAGGCCGTGGCGATAGCGGAAACCAGCGCCGCCGCGTCCGCCTCGCCCGATCCGAAGGCCGCCAAGGCGTGGACGAGACCCACGACCGTTCCAATGATACCCAAGGTCGGAGCGAATCCGCCTAAGGTTCCAAAAATACTTTCTCCGACTTTATGGCGCGATTCCAAGAAGGCGATATCCGTCTCCATGATATTGCGGATCATTTCGATGTCCGTGCCGTCCACCACGAGCTGCAAACCTTTTTTCAAAAAGGGATCCTGAATGGATTCCGCCTCTTCCTCAAGACCCAACAAGCCTTCCCGGCGGGCCTTGGTGGCGAATCCCACCAATTGGTTCACGATAGCGGCGGGATCCAACTCCTGTCGTTTGAAAGCCTTTTTCAAAACAGGCCAGAATTCTTTCATCGTATCGAAAGGAAAGCTCATCATCGTCGCGCCGGAAGTTCCAACGAAAATAATGACGAAGGCCGCCCCTTGAACGAGGGCCCGGAGCGGGGTTCCGTCCAACATCGCTCCTCCCACGACCCCGACGATTCCAAGGAACAGTCCCAAACTTGTCGCTATATCCACAATATCACCTCCCCGAATTTAGTTCTAACGCGGCGCCCGCGGCGCTTTGCGCGCGGTCACGCCTGACAAAAGCTATCGACGAAATTTCATCCAAGAAATGTTGCTCCTCCGTCAAAACTTCAGCGGCATAAGCCGTTTTCTTCTTTTCTTTCAAGTTTTCCAATAGCCTTTTATCCCTCGAAGCCTTGACCGCCTTCTGGCGACGGCGCTCCACTTCTTCCGACCATTCTTTTTCCTGGCGGCGCAGCCCCTTCTCCTGCCTGACGAGCCAATCCTTATATTCACAGTAAGCCATCACGTCGTCCGAGCTAAACCCGCCGCTCTTCTCAAAGTCACCGTAGGAACCCAAAAAGCGCGATTCCGCTTCGGAGTGTTCCTGGATATTTTTTTCAATCTCTAAAAGTCTTCCCTTCGCCTGGGCCAATTCCCGAACCCGCACTTCTTCCACTTGCTTGCGTAAACCTAAAACCTGTTCGAGGCGGAATTTGAATTTTTTAGCCATACTTCCCCTTAATTCAGGAAACTCTTCATTTTTTGAAGAGTTTCTTTCCAACCCGCATTTTCCTCACGGCCCTGCTTTAAAAAACCCTGGACCGCTTCCAAAAGAAGCAGGGCCTGGTCCACCTTTGGATTACTCCCCTTGACATAAGCTCCAATCGAAATCAAATCCTCAACGCTCTTATACGTCGATAAAATGGACCGTATCTTCCCGGCCGCGGCCGCCTGTTCGGCGCCCACGATATCCCGCATCACGCGGGAAACACTGTTCAACACATCAATGGCGGGATAATGATTCTGCGCCGCCAACTCCCTCGACAGCACCACATGGCCGTCCAAGATAGCCCGGCAAGCGTCCGCCACAGGCTCATTCATGTCATCGGCTTCCACCAAGATGGTGTAAAGACCGGTAATGCTTCCCTGATGGGCCGTTGTGCCCGCCCTTTCCAACAGCTTCGGCAAAAGCGCGAAAACCGAGGGGGTGTATCCCTTGGTCGTCGGCGGCTCCCCAATCGCCAGCCCCACTTCCCTTTGCGCCATCGCGAAACGGGTTACCGAGTCCATCATCAGCATGACCCGCTTCCCCTGATCGCGGAAATATTCCGCAACCGCGGTCGCGACCAACGCGGCCTGGATCCGGACGAGAGAGGGCTGATCCGAGGTCGCCACAACGACCACGCTTCGCGCCAGCCCTTTCTCCCCTAGATCTCTTTCCAAAAAATCCCGGACTTCCCTTCCGCGCTCTCCCACTAAAGCGATCACGTTGACGTCAGCTTCGGTGTTTCTCGCGATCATTCCCAGCAAAGTGCTTTTGCCCACGCCCGACCCGGCGAAAATGCCTAAGCGCTGTCCCTCGCCCAGCGTTAAAACGGAGTCAATGGCCCGGACGCCCGTCGGCATCGGCGTCTCAATCCGCCGTCTTTCCATGGCCGGGGGAGGCTCCCGATGAATCGAGTATTTTTCATTCATCGCCCCCAAGGGCCCCTTGCCGTCCAAGGGTTTCCCCATGGCGTCAATCACCCTTCCGAGTAGTTCCTTCCCCACGGGAATTTTAAACGGCTCTCCCGTCTTAACCACTTCACTGCCAGGCCCCAAGCCCCTCATTTCAGCCAAGGGCATCAATAAAACATGGTGCTGCCGGAACCCAACGACTTCCGCCAAAACTGGCTGTCCCGCTCCATCCGCCGCCGTGATCCAGCAGGCCTCCCCCACCGACGAAGAGGGACCGGAGGACTCAATGACTAATCCCACCACCTGCTCAACCCGCCCGTTCACCCGGACGATCTCACTCTCGCTAATGCGGCTTTTCAAATTTTCCAGAGGAGGAATGATGTCACCTAAGACTGGATTCACGATTTTCTCTCCCCCTTCACCACCTATGCCCTCTGCATTCCCAAACTCAACGAATCTTTTATTTGCGACACCACCGTGGATAAACGAACATCCACCGATCCCGCTTCCGTTTCCAAAACACAGCCGCCCTTTTCAATCCGGGCGTCGGGAACCAATTCCATTTGCCCGGCGCCGACGGACAACTGCAGGCGCTCTTTCTGGGCACGAACCTCTTCCACATCTTCCGGGTTCAAATGAAGCCTTAAATGAACCAGGTCTTGCGCTTTCGCCAACGCTTCCCGAGCCAGCTCCAAAACCACCTGACTCCCTTTTTTACTTTCGTCCTTCAAACAGCGGTAGAGTGTTTCACCCACCAGTTCCACCAATAGCGGTTTAAGATCCGCCATGGCGTTTTTTCGCTCCTCGACCGTTTTCTCAAATAAGTCATTCCATTTTTTGATAGCCGACGAATATTCTTCCAGGCCTTTTTCACGGCCTTTGACCAAACCCTCTTCCAACCCTTTGGCCAAACCTTCTTTGCGGCCCTCTTCTCCCGCCGCGTCCTTCAACTGTTGAATTTCCTTTTCAACTTCTTCCTTGGCCTTGGCCAAGAGGTCATTCGCTTCCCACCGGGCCTGTTCCACCACTTCAAAAGCATTTTTTTTAGCGGCTTGTTCAATGGACTTCACGGTTTCTTCCGCGTCCATTTTAGCCTTAGCCATCAGCTCTTCGGCCGTCGGCTCAGGGGGTTTCACTTCCTCCATCGCCTCCGGCGTCTCCGCCAAAAGAAGAGGTTGAAACTCCTCCGGACCCAAAGTCGGCCTGGTTTCGGTAATCTTCACCACCGATGCCTGCCGAAGCCTTTTTTTAATCTCCTCCTGCCATGGAATATTGTCGACCAAATATCCCTGTTCCAGTGGCTGGTAATCGCGGCTCGATAAAACCTCGCGGCTCATTTTCACTCCACCTTAAAAGGCCTTAAATCATAACCTCTTCTTCACCGCCACGCGCCACGACAATCTCACCCATTTCTTCCAACTGGCGAACCACATTGATGATTTTCTGCTGGGCCTCTTCCGCGTGCTTCAACCGGACAGGTCCCATAACTTCCATGTCTTCCTGAATCATGGCTTTCGCGCGGCTCGACATGTTCTTCAAAATATGTTCCTTAACTTCATCTTTACAGCCCTTCAAGGCCAAGGCCAAATCCTTAGCGTCAACCTCGCGCAGGATCTGCTGGATGGTCCGGTTATCCAAATTGATCAAGTCGTCAAAGACGAACATAAGGCGTTTGACTTCCTCGGCCAGCTCGGGATTGGACTCTTCCAATTTTTCCATAATGGCTTTTTCGGTCGAGCGATCCGCACGGTTCAGAACCTCGGCCAAAGACCTCACGCCGCCGGCCGCGGTAAACTCCTGGGTAAAGATGGAGGAAATGCGTCTTTCCAGCACCCTCTCGATTTCCATCACCACATCGGGAGCGGCGCGGTCCAGAATCGCGATACGGGTGGCCACGTCGACCTGGACATCGCCCGGAAGCGCGCCCAAAATAATGGCGGCGTGCTCGGGAGTTAAGTGGGCCAGAATCAAGGCGATGGTCTGAGGATGCTCCGCCTGGATGAAGTTCAAAAGCTGCTGGGGATCGGTCCTCTTGATGTAGTCAAAAGGAGTCATCTGCAGAGAGCCCTGCAGGCGGTTGATAATTTCCATGGCCTTATTGGCGCCCAAGGCTTTTTCCAGGATTTCATGGGCGTATTCCACGCCGCCCTGGGATATATATTCCTGAGCCGCCGCGATATTGAGAACTTCCTGCATCACCGAGTCTTTTTCATCCGGGGTGATTTTTCTCAAATTGGCGATTTGCAGGGTGACCTGCTCCACCGTCTCTTCTTTCAAATGCTGATAAATCTTGGCCGCGAGTTCCGGGCCCAGCGAAATGAGAAGAGCGGCAGCTTTTTGCTCACCCGTTAACGCAACTTTTTTCTTAGTTTCCGCCATGAAGACTACTCCTCAGAGAGCCATTTCTTAATAATTTGGGCGACATTTTCAGGATTCTTGTTAGCCATTTCAAACACTTCTTCACGAACCGCTTGGCGCTTCTTGGCGTCCCGGGCCGCTTCGGCGCGCGCCAAATCTTCCGCCGTCACATCCGTCGTGATAATATCCTCGACTTGAGGCATCATGGCGGGCTCTTCCGACATATCGTCCACCGACTCAACGTATTGCTTTTCCTTCTTGGGTTTCAAGAGCGACCGGAGGAAGAGTAAAACCCCGAAGGCCATCAAAACCAACAGGCCAATTTTTCCTAACGTCATGTAAAAATTCTGTTGGGTTTCCATCTGAGTCTCCTTCAAACTCGCCAAAGCCTGGGTGTTATCAAAAGGCATATTTTCAACCGCCACCTGATCACCCCGGTTGATATCCATACCAGCCGCCGCCACTACCGCCGACTTAATCGCCTCCACCTGTTGAGGCTGGAGGTTATCCACAAAAACACCGACCGAAATCCGCTTCGGGGAACCCGGAGCCACCACGTTGTGTTTTACGGTACGATTGATCTCATAGTTGGTAGTGTTTTCCTCTTTGGAGTATTGGGAGTTGGCCCCCGCCACCGCTTGGTAGCCGGGAATGTTCGAATCTGTTCCAGGAACCCCGCCCACGAGCGTGGAAGGAAAACCTCCATCGCCCACATACTGTTCTTTCTTCGTTTGAGTGGACCGGGCAATTCCCTGACCGTCCACCACCGGCTCAAAAGTCTCGGAATCATTTTCCGTTTTATCAAAATTCAATTCCGCCGAAACCGACACGGCGAAACGGCTGTTACCGCCCAAAACCTTGGTCAACATGAGGTTGACTTTTCTTTCCAAATCTTTTTCGAAGCTCTGCTGCACTTCCATTTGGTGCAGGGTTAACTTGGCCTGCTGGGTCAGCGCGCTGCCCCCGTTTAAGGGATCCTGGTTATCGTCCTGCTGCTCCTCTTGAATAAAAGCCGAGAGGATGTTTCCCTTGCTGTCGATAACGTTGACGTTCTCCGGCTTAAGGCCTTCCACGCTGGAAGAAACCATGTGAACAATTCCGCGGACCTGCTCCCGCTTCAACTGGGTATCGGGTTTTAATTCCAACACCACCGACGCGGTTGTCGGTTTTTCTTTTTCGGTAAAAAGTTCCGGTTCCGGAATGACGATGCTGACCCTAGCCCCTTGAATTTCCTGAAGGCTGCCAATGGTCCTCTGCAATTCGCCTTCCAATGCCCTCTTATAATTAACCTTTTGGGTAAAATCTGTCGAACCCCACTTGGGCTGGTCAAAAATTTCATATCCCACGCCGGTTCCCTTAGGAAGGCCCTGACCCGCCAGCGTCAATCGGGTGTCATAAACCTTTTCCGACGGCACCAGCACCATGATCATCTTGTCTTTGGTCGCCAACCGATAGGGTACGTTTTCCTTTTTGAGTTCAGCCGTAACTTCAGCGGCGTCCTTTTGTTCCAAGTTGGAATACAAAACCTCAAATTGAGCGCGGGAAGACATAAGGATAAATAACAAAAGCCCTAAAAAAAGAGCCGAGGGGACGGCGATCAGAAGAACCCGTTGAACCCGGTTAAAACGGCTCCAGACATCCTTAAACTGCTGTATGAGTTGTTGAAAAAAGTTGTTCAATCTTTCCTCGTGAAAATAGGATCAAGCATCAGCCACACCCCACCGAAACCATTAGACCTGCATTTGAATCACCGACTGGTAAGCCTCTAACAGCTTATTGCGGATTTGAATGGCATACTGCAAGGTCATGCTGGCCTTCTCCATCGAAATAATGATGTCGTGAAGATTTTCCTCGCCGCCCGTCGCCAGACTTTTTATCGCGTCATTCGCCCCCACTTGACTGACATTGAGATCCGTCAAAGCCTTTTTCATCAAATCCCTAAAATTAGCCGGCGATACCTCGGCGGCGTTCTGTGCCGTTTCAGCCGCGATGGATTGAATGGGCATAATGGCCCCCTGGGTCAAGGAGACCGGCATTTGAACAGGTTGAATTTGCATCACGACACCTTTAAATCGATTTTGGGCCCATCAAAATTTCTCTAATCTAAGCTTTGCCAATATTCAAGGCTTGAAGCGCCATGGATTTTGTCGCGTTAAAAACAGTAATGTTGGCTTCATAAGCGCGCGTAGCGGAAATCATATCCACCATTTCATTAACGATATTCACATTAGGATAAGCCACATAACCTTCCGTATTGGCGTCGGGGTGGCCCGGATCATAAACCATTTTCGGCGCAGAGGGATCTTTTTGGATTCCAACCGCCCGCACACCTACCGGAAGACCCTCAGGAGTCATCAACGCCGCAACCGGCGCGAAAGCGGGTGTCGGATCAAAGCGCGGAGCGAATACGACCCGTTGACGGACATAGGGGCCGCCCTCCATCGTCCTAGTGGTATTGGCGTTTGCGATGTTGTTCGATATCACGTCCATCCGGAGACGTTCCGCGGTTAAAGCGGAGGCCGTTATGGAGAAGGGGGCGAAAATTCCTGAAAGTGCTCCCATGGATTATTGCCTCCCTTCGCTGATCGCATGTCTTAGATTAGCCATGTAGCGGCTTGTCACATCCGCGACGCTGTTATAGAGAAGATTGTTTTCGGCCAAGAGACCCGATTCCATTTCCAAATCCACATTATTGCCGTCATTGCGGCCGATGGTTTCGGTGATCGTCCGGACATCCGGCCTGAAATTATCTAGAGACGCGTTTTTGTCGATGGGAAAATGCATCGGATTGGTCCTCCACATAACCGAAGGCTCGTTAACATTGATTGCGGCCTTGAGCTTATCTTGGAAAGAAACAACCGAACGCTTGAACTGCGGGGTATCAAGATTGGCCAAGTTGTTGGCGATGACTTCATGTTGGGTAGCTAACGCATCAAGGCTCTTTTGCAAAACCGCCATGGGGTCAATAAAGGTGATTGGGTTTACCACGCTAACTCCTGTTGGCGATATTTCAATCCAAGCGCAACCATCTAACCGGACTGCTTTTTCAAAAGCGAATCTGAGGCGCGACCCAATGAAGAGAAAATGAAGTTCAAAATTCCGTCAGCGGCGAAAAATTAGTGTCATTATGACAAAGCTTTCACCTCTGTCAAGAACTAACCTCTCAAAAACCCTTCATTTCCCAGGTCTTTCCGGCCCCTCCCCCGTTTAATTCTTGACACGATTTTAAAATTTAATGGCGGTGATTCGCGCCCACTAACTTCAGTTTTTCATTTTTTTCACGAGCAAGCAGAACCTTTATTCCTCGCAGGTTGATTCCCTGTTCCGAAAAATTCGCTATTTTTTTGCAAAGAAGAAGGTCTTTTTCGTTGTAAATGCGGGTGCGGTTTCCGCCCAGGCGCGAAATCTTTAATAAACCCAGGCGTTCCCAATTGCGGAGTGTTTGTTCATGGACCCCAAGCTTTGTCGCGATTTCTCTTATCGTTAGGATCATTCCATACCCTTGATTTAAGGAGGTTGACAATACTCTACTAAGCTCAGTGATAGAGTCATTGTAAGAAGAAAGAAAGGATTGAACAGAAAGAAGGAAGGGCAAAGGATGGGCGGTTAACTTTTTTGGCGACGACTACATTTTTTGGTAGGGTTGAATTAAACCATACTACATATGGGGTCGCTTGAGCCATCTGTCGATTTAAAAGGCTTTTTAGCTAATCCAAAGCTTTAAAGCGCCTGACGCAGTTTCTGCCCTCGGCTTTGCAGGCGTAGAGGGCCTTATCCGCCATTTGAATTAAATCTTTTTGGTCCCGAGTGTCAAAGGGATAAGAAGCCACGCCAATCGAAACCGTGACGCGATAAAGATTTTTTCCATTGTTTTCAAAAAGATAACTTTCGATGTTCTTTCGGATGCGGTCAGCCAATTCCTTTCCCATGTTGCCATCGGCTTCCGGAAGAATAATGGCGAATTCCTCACCGCCATAACGGGCCACTGTGTCAATTTTATTTCGGACCGTTGTTTGGATAATGTGTGAAACTATTTTCAGGACTTTATCCCCTTCCTGATGCCCGAAGTTATCGTTGAATTTCTTGAAATGATCAACATCCAGTAAAGCCAAGCTCAGGTCTTTATTGTAGCGTTCGGCCTTCGCCAGTTCCTCGGCAAGCTTGTCCTGGAAATAACGGTGGTTATAAACCCCCGTCAAACCATCCTTGGTCGCCATATCCTGGATATCCTGAACGTTCCAGGCGTTTTTGAGGGCCATCGCCGTTTGATTTCCCAAGGTGGTCAAAATATCTTGGTCATATTCCTGGTAAGAGTCGGGAGTTTGACTGTTGAGCCGGATCACCCCCAAAACATCCTCCCCTACCAAAAGCGGGGTTAACAAAAAAGATTGGGTGGAACCGAGCATCCCTTCCTTCTTGGAGAAAGCCTGCAGGCTTTTTTCTTTTTGCCCCCGGGTATAACGGATTGATTTTTTATTTTCCAAAACCCAGGAAGCCAGTTCATCTTCTAAAAATTCGGCCTTATCCCTGGAAACGGAACGCTCCCACCAAGCCAGGATCCTAAATTTTTTTCCGTCCCCTTCAACCAGCGCGATATAGGCCGAATCACAAAGCGACATTTCCTTGGCCGTATTTAAAGCCGTTTCCAAGACCGGGCCCATTTCCAGCAAGGCCGAAAAAGAATGGGAGACCTCGTAAAGGGCGTGCAAATTTCTTGTTTTCGTCTTTGAAAAATGCAGGACCCTGGCGCCATGGATGGTGTCCGCCAGCAGTTTCCCAAACTGCTCGACCAATTCAAGCTTAGGTTCGGTAAAATAATCCTTTTGTGGGTGGTCCAAAACCAAAACACCCGCCAGTTCTAATTCGCTCCCCGATTTTGAGTCCGATTGGGCCTGGTTCAAATAAACAGGATAAGCCAGGAACGACGCGATGGAACTGGGCTTCAAATAGTAAGGCAGGGCCCTAGCGCTTTCCTGCGGTATTTGGTTTAAAAGAACCTTCCTCCCCTCTTTGGCTGTCAGCCCAATCAAGGTTTCCCCCGGCAAAATGGTCACGTCCGAGGCGATATCATTTGATTCGCTGGAAAAGGCCCTCAGGCGCAGGACCTTTTTTTCCCCAATCGCCGTCATCAAGAAAAAAACCGCCGTGTGGACCGGAAGGGATTTCTGGAAAAGGGTCAATTGGCGGGTGAGCGAATCCTCAAGCTCCATCACCGTCCCCATCCGCGCCGAAAGACGGTTTTCTTCCATCAAAAGCTTATCTTTGGGAACGTTGAAAGAGGAAGGTTCGGCGCCCGTAGCCAGCTGGACCGCCTCGTTCTTGAGAGATTCCAAGTGGTGGTCTAATTGTTCTTTTTCTTTCCGGGTCTTGACGACTTTAGCCAAAAATACAGCCGAAACGAGGAGAGCGGCCCAGCGAAGGTAGAGCGCAATGCCTTGGGGAGCGTCTTCCTTGCGCAGGTAAAAAGCCTCTAAGAGGCTGAATAAAACCGCCACCCAAAAACCGTATTTGGCCTCCCCTTCCCATGCCGCGATACCCATCAACAAAAACACAGCGAAAATGAGGGGCGATTGTTCTCCACCCGTGCTTTGGGCAAGCAAATTAAGCGCGACAATGGTGCCAATGAGGATGAGCGAGCGGTGGGGGCTTAAAAAAACTTTGAGGCGGATGAGGAGGTAAAGCCAGAAAAAAGCTACCACCCAAGAAAAAACCAGCCAACCGGTGGAAACATCGGTTGGCTGGCGTGTGCAAATGCCGCTGCCAGCCAATAGGAAGGCAGCTACAATAAAGGCGAGGGCAAACCATTTAAAGGCTTTTTGGTTTGAAAACCAAGATCCCGGGCTCACCAACGCCAAGTCAAACTAGAGTCTGCCTTGCCGCCGCAGCAAGGCCCGCATCTTTTTACGGTGCTTTTTACGTTTATGGGTTTTAATCTTTGCACGATGGCGTTTTCGACCACAAGGCATTCGAGAATCCTCCAAATAAGATTAGGGCCGTCATCGGCCTCTTTTCGGACAACAGTTTAACAGGAAACCTATTTACCGCAACAGCATTACTGCTTTATCTTCATGCATTTGGCCGTGGCTTCCGCGACCAAACTGCCATTTTCCAGCCTGGCTTCCGCCGCGGTAAAATGGACGTTCCTTTTCGACTCCACCTTCCAAGCCGACAAATGGACCTTTTGATTCACCGGGCAGGGAGCTTTTAATCTCACCTGGTACTCCACGGTAACGGCCTTTTCCCCCTGAAGCCAAAAAAGGTTGACCATCACCTCGTCCAGCAGCGTTCCCAAGACCCCGCCGTGTACCACATCGGAAAAACCTTGAAACTCTTTTGGAATCACCGCCTCCGAAAAAATCTTTCCATCCGCAAACCGAAACTTCATTTTAAGACCCATCGGATTTTTCTCGCCGCAGCAGAGGCAATAGCGGTCATCCGCGAATGGGCCCTCGAAGGATTCCCCTTCCATTAGGAATAAAGTCCCGAGGCCAGGGCCTTCCGAAGCGAGCGCTGATAGGGCGCCCGACAAATACCGTTTTCCATAATGATCGCGGTAATCAGTTTCCCCGGCGTCACATCGAAGGCGGGGTTATACACCGGATATTCGGCTTTAGCAATGGCAATTCCCTGGGGATGGGTCACTTCCTTGGAATTTCTTTGTTCAATCACGATTTCCCTGCCGGTTTTCATAGTTAAATCCAGGGTGGTGGTGGGCGCGGAAACGTAAAAGGGTATCCCGTGGGCTTTCGCCAAAACCGCCAGGGCGTAGGTCCCTATTTTATTCGCGGTATCCCCGTTCGCCACAATGCGGTCGGCTCCCACGATGACCGCGTCGACCTTTCCGGCTTTCATCAAGGAAGCGGACATATTATCGGTGATCAAGTGAAAATCAATTCCCGCGTGGGCCACCTCATAGGCGGTCAAGCGGGCCCCCTGTAGATAGGGCCTCGTCTCGTCCACCCAGACGTGAAGTTTTTTATTTTTTCGCGCGGCTTCGGTGATGGCGGCCAGCGCCGTTCCATCTCCTCCCGTGGCCAATGCCCCCGTATTGCAGTGGGTCAAAACATTCCGAGATTTTTTTAAAAGCTTCGCTCCATAATGTCCCAACCGAGAGCAGAGAGCTTCGTCATCCCGGTGGATTTGAACCGCTTCTTTTTCGAGGAGTCTTTTTTGCTCAGCGACCGCCAGATCCTTCATGGCTCCGAGTTTTTGGCCCATCCGGTCCAAGGCCCAAAAAAGGTTGACCGCCGTAGGCCGGGTTTTTCGGAGCCGGCCAATGGCCCTTTCTATTTCCTTTTTAAAGGCTTGGGAGGTTTTGGCCCTGGAACGAACCGCCCCCAAAGCCACGCCATAAGCCGCCGTGATCCCGATGGCTGGCGCCCCCCGCACCGTCATGTCCTCGATCGCCATGGCGACCATTTCGACCGAATCGCAGCGAACCCAGACTTCCTTAAAGGGCAGGAGCCGCTGTTCCAGAAGAAGAAGCCGGGATCTTTCCCAGCGAATGGGACGTAGTTTTTTCAATGGCCTTTTCATTTTTTTTCCAACGCGATGGCGACTTCCTTCATCAAAATCGTCAGTTTGGGCTCGGCTTCCTGGGCGTGCTTGATAATTTTTTGGATATCCGCCGGTTCCAAGGTGTCCGCGATGCATTTATCCGTGACCACGGATATTCCCAATACTTTTAACCCGCTATGGACCGCCGCCACCACTTCCGGTACCGTGGACATCCCCACCACATCCGCGAAGGTCGACAGCCATCGGTATTCGGCCCTCGTTTCCAAATTGGGCCCGGTGACCGCCACATAAACACCCTTTTGAACCGGAATCCTTTTTTCCCAGGCGATTTTTTCGGTTAAAGCAATCAATTCTTTAGAATAGGGTTCAATCATGTCCGGCCAGCGGGGCCCCAAACGATCATCATTTTTTCCAATAAGAGGGTTGTCCCCCATTAAATTCACATGGTCCTCGATGATCATTAAGTCGCCGGGATTGTACGCGCGGTTCATTCCTCCGCAAGCGTTCGACACCAATAGGTATTGAATTCCCAAAGCCTTCATCACCCTCACGGGAAACGCCACCTGTTGAAGGGTATAGCCCTCATAGCGGTGAAACCGGCCCTTCATGGCCACCACCGGGGTATTGCCCAGCTTTCCAAAGACCAGTTCCCCCGCGTGGGACTCGACGGTGGAAAGGGGGAAATGAGGGATCTTGCCGTAAGGAATGGCGACCGGATCCTTGATTTCATGGGCCAGGGCTCCCAATCCCGTGCCTAAAATAATTCCTACCTTGGGGATCGACTGGGTCGTTTTTCGGATTTCCTTGACCGACTCTTGGATCTGGTCGAATAATTCAGCCATATTTACCCCTTCCTTTCAGGTTCAAGAATGCCAGAACATCAACCGCGCAAGAAATAACTTACCCAAACCAGATAGGGAATCCCATAGTGCACGATCAACAGCAGTAGAGCCGCCATGATCAGCCCCCGGGAACTAAAAGCGCCCCATTTAACCGGCAAGTAAGAATCGCTCCATTTCAACAATGGAAAAACCGCTTGAAATAAAACTTTCCGGAGGGAATTCAATCCTCCGCCGGGAAGGTAATGGAGGGCCCATTCCAATAGCAAGCCCAAAGCCGCCAAGTCCAAAAGGAGGGCTAAAAGATAAGCGGTATCCGCTATGAAATATCCCAATTTATTTGCTTCCTTGCCGCAACTCAGCGCCGCGCTTGGCTGCGGCCGCAATAGCGGCATGAATGGTTTCCCGGAATCCCTTTTGAGCCATTATTTCCAAGGCGGCCTGGGTTGTGCCACCCGGAGAGGTTACTTGAATCCTTAACTGTTCCGGCGTCTTACCGGTTTCCAAAACCATCCGGGCAGCTCCGTAAACGGTTTGGGCGACCAACTGTTCCGCGACAGCGGGGTCGAGCCCGCCCTTCACCGCCGCTTCGTTCATCACTTCAATCAGATGAAAAATATAGGCGGGCCCGCTTCCCGAAACAGCGGTGACCATGTCCATTTGGTCCTCCGTCACCTGGACGGATTTCCCAACGGCACCGAAAAGAGACAAAGCCAGTTTCACATGGGAAGCCTTGGCCCGGCTGCCGGGAGCGGCCGCGGCCATGCCAGCCCCTAACAAAGCGGGGGTGTTGGGCATAACCCGCACCACGGGGCATCCCTGCGGAAGGCCCTTTTCGATTTGAACCGTGGAAACTCCCGCCGCGATAGAAACGATCAGGGCTTTCGGCGGAAACAGGACCCCCGCGCCCGCCAGAAGTTCACCCATCTGCTGGGGCTTCACTGCCAAAAGAATCAAGCCGGCGCCCTTTAAAGCTTTTGAAGGTTCGGATGTCGTTTTGATTTTGAACTGTTTGGCCGTCTTCTTAAGTTTTTCAGGGTCCAGATCCACCGCTGTGATATCGGAAGGGGATATCATCTTGGAAGAGATCCAACCCTTGACCAGTGCGCCGCCCATGGCGCCGATCCCGAAGATAACCGTTTTTTGTTTTACTTTCACGAGCCGTTCCTTTTTCCGAGTTCCCACATTTTACCGGCGAAAGGGCTGTTTCGAAACCTTTTTTCAGCCCCGAGATCCGAAGAGGGCCGTGCCGACCCGGACCAGAGTGGAGCCTTCTTCGATGGCACTCTCAAAATCACCACTCATCCCCATGGAAAGGATCGAGAAGTTTTCCTCCCATTTTTTTTTGCCCCGAAGTGAGTCGAACAATCCCTTGAGAGTTTTAAAGGCTTCCCTTTGCCGTTGGATATTGTCGGTTAAGGGTCCGACAGTCATCAAACCTCTCAACTGAAGGCCTGGACACTTGGATATTTTTTCAGCCGCTGCCTCCGCCTCTTCCGGGGCGGTTCCCGATTTGCTCGCTTCACCGGAGGTGTTGACTTCCAAAAGCACGTCCTGCTTCTCCCCCTGGATCCGGGACGACAGGGCTTCGGCTAAACGAAGCGAATCAACGGAATGGATTAGGACAAATTTTCCAAGCGTTTTATTGATTTTGTTGGTTTGAAGCTGACCGATCAGGTGCCAGCGAATATCCCGCGGAAGCAAAACCATCTTCTCCAGAGCCTCTTGAACCCTGTTTTCCCCAAAATCCCGCAGTCCGGCGTCATAGGCCGCTTGGATCGTCGCGGCGGACAACGTTTTAGTCACGGCCAGAAGGGTCACCTCTTCCGGTTTTCGATGGGATCGGACGGCAGCTTCACCGATCCGCCCTCGAACCTCTTGAAGAGATCCTAAAAACTCATTTGGATTGGACATGGGTTTATTGTCCGGTAAATAGCAGAGAATTTAAAGACAGGTTGATTATTTGTTCTGGCTTTTGGGGCCTGACAGGATATTCCACTCAACGAGGATGGGACTGGCCACGAAAATTGAGGAGTAAGTCCCCACCACCACACCCAAAAGAAGGGTAAAGGCAAAATCCTTCAAGGTATCGCCGCCGATGAGGCATAGGGGTAAAAGGGTTAAAAAGACCGTGCCGCTGGTGTTAATGGTCCGGCTCAAGGTCTCGTTCACGCTTAAATTGATGAGCCCGGTATAGGTCTGGTCTTTGAGCAGGAATTTCAGGTTTTCTCGGATACGGTCGAAAGTCACGACCGTGTCATTCAAAGAATATCCGGCAAGAGTCAGAAGGGCTGTGACTTGGAGCAGGTTGAATTCCCGGCCCGTTAAGATCACGATCCCAACGATCACCAGAATATCATGGACGGTCGTGATGATGGCCGCCACTCCGAAACGAAAATCAAACCGAAAAGCGATATAAAGAAGGATTCCAATCATGGCAATGATAAAGGCTTTAAAGGCGTCGTCCCGGAGCTTCTGGGAAACCGCCGGCCCCACCTCATCGCTGCCTTCAAGCTTAAATTGGGCTTCGGTAAAATTTTTATTAAAGGAAGCCAAAACTTCATCTCCGATGCTCCCCACTTCTTTGGACGGATCGTGTTTGATTTTAATGACAAGGCTGAACCCTTTACCGCTATCATCCTTCACTTGTTGGATCTGGGCCTCAGGAAATCCCTCTTGTTTAAGGGATTCACGGATTTTATCGATCCCTACGTCATTAGCGGCGGACATGCGCAGCATCACGCCCGCGCCGAAATCGGTCCCCAACTTGGCTTTGCCCTGCCACAAAAGCAGACAGGCATAGACGCCCGCCAAGCAGCCCAGGGCGGACAACGCCATGAAAAACCGGCGAGGCTTCATGAAATCTATTTTGGGCTCATTAAACCAGCGGAACATGGTCAACCTTTCTTAAATGCTAAGTCCTTGATATTCCTTACGGGCGTCAAAAATCATTTTGGTAATGACCACAGCGGTGAACAAGCTTAGCGCCACCCCTAGACTTAAGTTGACGGCAAAACCCTTGATCGGGCCTGTGCCGAATTGGAAAAGAACCGCAGCAGAGATAAGCGTCGTCACATGGGTGTCAATAATGGCCACCAGCGCCCTTCGGTAACCCGCCTCAATGGCGGCACGGACGGTCTTGCCGATTTTTAACTCCTCGCGGATCCGCTCAAAAATAAGAACGTTGGAATCCACCGATAACCCTAAGGTCAGGATAATTCCCGCGATACCCGGCAGGGTGATGGTCACCTTCAGGTAAGCCAAGATCCCCATCAACAAAATCATATTGACGATCAGACCCATGTTGGCGATAAGACCGGAAACCCGGTAGTAAATGGCCATGAAAAGAAGAACCAGTAAAAGTCCGTAAGCGGCGGCGGTGGTTCCCTTTCGAACCGAGTCGGCTCCTAAGGTAGGGCCCACCACGAATTGGCTTGTCACTTTTAAGGGCGCGGGCAGGGCCCCCGCTCTCAGGACCAGCGCCAAGTCCCTGGCTTCTTCATCGCTAAAACTTCCGGTGATAACACCGTGGCCGCCGGGGATGCGGCTTTGGATCGTCGGAGCCGAGTATACTTTTCCATCCAAAATGATGGCCAGATTACGGCCGATATTGTCGCCCGTGATGATGCCAAACCTCTTGCCGCCATCGACATTTAAGCTGAAAGCGATTTGGGGCTGTCCATAGGAGTTCGAATCCACGTAGGCGTCGGAAAGGGCTTCGCCCGTCAGCAGCACCTTCTCGCAAAGGTAATCGGCTTTTTCCTTGCCGGGGAAATAGGTAACTTCCGAAGGAATCTTGGAGACGTCAACTTTGCCGTCCTTATCCAAATAATCGGAAAGGTGGTAGGTCGTGGAAACCATGCGAAATTCCAGCTGGGCGGTGGAAAGGATGATGTCTTTGGCCCGTTTCACCTCGGTCAACCCGGGAAGCTGGATGACGATGCCATAGGCCCCTTCCCTTTGCAAAACCGGCTCGCTGATGCCCAGGCCGTCCACGCGGTTGCGGAGGATTTCCAGCGCCCTATCGGCGGCGTCGGAGATTTCCTTCTCGGTTTTTCCCTGCAGCTTGTCCCGATCCACTTCAAGGTTCATTTGAAGCCCGCCCTTGATGTCCAAACCCATTTTTAATTTCTTATCGGGCGGATAAACGGCGTAGAGACAGGCCCCGACGAGGGCGATCACGATGAGAGCCATCCACTTTTGGAAAGTCACTGAAAACCTTTCAACCGGAAATTAAAAAAGGCGTAAAAGCCGAGGCAGTATAAGGAATCCATCGAAAAACTGTCAATCACTTAGTGGCCCCGCGGGTGCGGGAAGATAAGGCATTCGAGGCGAAAAGAAGGGCGCGCTCGATTTTTCTAAGACTCAGCGGGTTTTTGTTTTTGAGGGCGTTTCAGGACTTTATTGACGCCGGTCTTGAGTTCCTCTTCGGAAACGAGGCCTACCCACATTTGCATCACTTTTCCATTTTTAAATAAAATGGCGGTAGGAATCGCCCGAACCTGAAAGGTTTGTGACAACCTTGGATTCTGATCGACGTCCACCCGGCAAACCTTCAAGCGGCCTTTGTAATCCTTCGCCAGCTGATCCACGATGGGGCCAAACATACGGCAAGGCCCGCACCAGGTCGCCCAAAAATCAACCAAAACGGGCTGACTTGATTTTCCAACTTCCTTGGAAAAGGTTCCATCAAAGATGTTCTTAACCAGGGAATCATCCGCTTTGGGGAGTGGCGCGTTCGAAGAACCCGGCTGAGGTTGGGAAACTTCCGGAGGATTTTGCGCCGGAACCCGGGAGTCCTGGGTCGCCCGTTGCTTTAAAAAAACGGCAAAGCCCGTTAAAACGAAAACTCCCACCAGCGATAAATAAACCCAGATTCCAGTGTTTTTTTCCGGCAAATTAACCCCCAATGACTTCCTGGATCTCCGTAACTAGTTTCGCCTTAGGGTGAGCGCCGACCATCTGCTTAACCATCTGGCCGTTTTTGAAAAACAAAAGCGTCGGAATACTGCGGATGTGGAACTCCATGGAAACTTGCTGATTCTCGTCCACATTCACCTTGGCGATCTTGATCTTTCCTTCGTATTCCTTCGCCAGCTCGTCCAAAACAGGCGCCACCATTTTGCAAGGGCCGCACCATTCGGCCCAAAAGTCCACCAAAACCGGGACCTTGGAATCCAGGACATCTTTCTTAAAATCCGCGTCAGTTGTATGTAATGCCGCTCCCATTTTCTGCCTCCGTACCATTAAATAAACCTCAATGAGGTTAAAAGTTGCATGTCTTTCTTAATTCTTGTTTAAGTGTAGGTTTCGCCCCATGGAGTGTCAAGGAGGTAAAAACCGATGTCCGCCCCACGCCCTCCGTCCACCGCAAAACTCATGACCAACCCAAAAGCTTGAGGAGTGATCCTAAAGGTGGTCACGCGGAGAGCGGAGCGCGTGGGACGGACAGCGGCCGTTACTTTGCTTTCGCTGGAATCACGTTCCAAAGGGCCGCGCGGACCTTCGATGTGTCAGAAGGACGGGTTCCTTCCATAAAAATCACCCGCTTGCCGAACCGCTCCAGATAGGCTTCCATCTCGCCCCCTTCCAATATCGACCAGTAAATGGTGTCGTCCAAACGCCGAATCCCTTCCATCTTATATTTGCCTCTCAAGAGAGTTTGATAGCTTTCAAAAAAATCCTCCGCCGAACCCGCGTCGGCGAAAACCATATAACCGACAAGAGCGGAACGGCGCCGGTCTTTCGTTTCATAAACCTGAATTCGGTCGCCCCGCCATCCCCTCACCGATCGAAAAGCCTCTGGCCCCGGAACGAATTGGCGCAAAAGCAGGGATAAGCCGTATTCCCCCAAAGTGTTTTCCCAAATCAGCGCATAGTCTTTTAAAACATCCTTTGAAAGATCATCGATGGAAACTTTGGTGGTTTTCTCGCGCCGGGGGAAAAAAACCTCAGGATGCATGATCTGATGGGTGCTGGTCGGCGGCCGCTGAAAAAGGCTCTCCATCCCGTTCCAGCCGAAAATCTTGATGTACTTTTGAAGAAAAGCGGAACCATAAACATAGGGAAAATTGATCGCTTCGTTCAAGACCGCTTTTCGTCCGAAGGCCTTTTGACCCGCCTCTTCCATCAGGTTAGTCTGACGGACCCAATCGGCGATATTCACCAATTGAGTGAAATCCGAACCCTTGTCCTCTAAGGAGTAATTCAAGGCGATAGCCGCGGCCTCCCCTTCCATCACACTCGTCCGGGCGAATTGAGCGTCCATAGAAAGGTCTTGTCCCTTCTTAAGAAAATCTCCCAAATCAAAATACTGATCCTGGAGGGCGTGGTCCAGTTCATGGGCCAAGGTTCCCTCCAGTTTATCCGGGTCAATCCAATCGGCGATATAAAGGGTTTTGGACTCAGGATCATAAAGGCCCTGGGCCACGCTCAAGAAAGAATCGAGGTAGGTTTGAATCAGGTCGGTGCCGCCCGGAAGGAAACCCAAGAGGGCGTAAGCTTTTTCCGCGGCTCTTTTTTTCTCGGGAGGATACTGTTCGTTCAGAAGGCGGGAATAATATTCCCTGAAAAAGGCCTTATCCGCGAACTTCTTGGCCACGGGGTTTTTGATCGGCAGGCCTCTTAAGCGGGAAACTTCCTTGAAAATATCATCGGCCTGTTGGAGGACTTCCGCCTGGGCTTCGGGGTCCATCGCCCCCGGGGCCGGGCAATGGGGGCAATCGGAGGCATATGCCCTACCCAGCCAACAACCTGCGACTAAGCTAAAAACCCACAACAGCTTCCAACGCCGGACCCAAGTCCGGAGGCAGTCCCTGTCATTAAATCGCCGCAGAATCGGCATGCTGGATAAACCGGTAACCAGCCTCGATTAGCTCCAGGGCCTTCAAACCTTCCTCGCCCGAAACCCAGGGAACTTTGTGGTGTTGGACACAATGGACGAAATGCTCGTAGATGGAGGGATAAAAACTGTCTTTCGCCAAGGGAGGAAACACCTTACCCGGCTCGCTCCGGTATTCCACCGTAATAGGATCACCTTTGGCCAAATTTAAATAAAGCGAACCCTTGGTGCCGTAGAAATAAAACCGGTTCTGGTAAACCGTATCCGCCCAACCCACTGTCACGGATCCTACCGCGCCTTTTTTAAATTTCAAAAGGCAGTTGCAGTGGATTTCTCCTTGTTTTGAGGAAGTGCCCGCCCCCTGAGCCGCTACGGCGCCCGCCAAGAGCGCGTCGTCATTGAGCAGAAATCTTAAGCTGTCAAAAACGTGGGGACCCAGGTCCATCAGGGCGCCGCCGCCCGTCTCTTTTTTGTTGAAAAACCACTTGGCTTTCGGACTCCAGGCCTGGGGGCCCAGGTGGGTCAGCGAGCATTTGAAAGCGAAAATATCCCCGATTATTTTTTTACGAATCAGTTTTTCCGCGGACCGGACCGCCGGGTCAAAACGCATGTTGTGATGAATCATCAAGGTTCTTCCGCTTTTCTTGGCGGCTTGAATAATTTTTTGACCCTCGCTCGGATTCAAGGCCATGGGTTTTTCCAGCATCACGTGCTTCCCTTCCTGGAAAGCCTTCAGGGCGATAGGCATGTGGGTGAAGTTGGGAGTGCAGATGGAAACAGCGTCGACCTGGTCCGATTCGAGCAACCGGCGCCAGTCTTTATAGATATGGGGCACGCCATATTGGGTGGCGACCTGTTTGGCGTAGGCCTCTCGGGAGGAATAGAGGGCCGTCACCTGGCAATTTTCCGTTTTGCTGTAGCCGGGTAAATGGGCGCGAACGGCGATTTGGCCTAGGCCGATGATTCCGATGCGAAGAGGGGCGATCTTTTTCATGGGTGGCATTATATCGAAAACCGGAAGAATTTCCGGACAAGAAACAAATAACGGCTGTTAACCACCAAGGTCACCAAAGGCACCAAGAACGGCTTATTATAAGAATTGAATCTAAGATTAAATTGAAAGCATTTGGGTTTGGCTTTTCTTGGTGAACTTGGTGACCTTGGTGGTTCAATAGGTTTTATCCACGGTTCAGGGCCGGATAAGTATTTTTAGGATCTTCCGGGTGGTCCCGGTATTCCCCTTCACTTCCACCCTTAGGTAATACAAGCCGAGGGCAGCGGGCGCGCCCGCTTTATCCTTCAGGTCCCAAACAATCGACCCAGCGCCCGTGACGATCGTCTTCCCTTCCCTGATTTTACGGAAGGCCGCGGTAAAGACCGACCAATGGATTTCCGCTGTTCCCGGGGTTTTAATTTCCACCGTAACAGGAGCGGTTCCATGGGACGGGTTGGGATAGGGCGGCGAGATCACGACCAAAGTAATAACGGGTGTGGCAGTGAAAGAAGGAGTTGGACTGTTTGAGGCTGTCGGAGAGGGGCTGAAGGTCGGCGTCGACGAAAAGGTGGGCGTGAAGGTTGGAGAAGGCGTCGAGGTGAAAGAGAATGTTGCCGTCGGACTGTTCGAGAAGGTTGGAGTCGAAGTGGCGGAGTTCGTTGAGGTAAAACTATTCGTTGCCGTGGCCGTAAAGGTTCTGGTGAAAGTTGAGGTGGCGGTCAGAGTCCTCGTTGAAGTATTCGAGAAAGTCGCGGTGAAGGTCCAAGTCGGCGTCGCCGAGGCCGTGGAAGTTAAGGTGGGGGTCGAGCTTGAAGTATTGGTCTTCGTGGATGAATCCGTGGCGGTGGGCGTGGCCGATAGAGTTGATGTCGAGGTGACAGTCGGGGAATTCGTCAAGGTACTGCTGGGAGTATCGGATTTTGTCGAAGTCGCGGTTGAAGTTGAGATGGGTGTATTGCTGGATGAGGAAGTAGCGGTTGGGGTGGGGCTGTTCGTCAAGGTTGGGGTAGGACTGTTGGTGCGCGTGGCCGTGGAAGTTGAGGAGAAGGTAAAGGTCATCGTGTTAGCCGCCGTCGGGGTTCGGGTGGAAGTAAAAGACAGGGTGGAGGAAACCGTGGGCGTATAAGTAGCCGTTGGTGTCGAACTAGGGGTCACGGTTGGCGTCGGAGTCCGGCTGAAGGTTGCGGTAGAGGTTCTCGTAAAGGTTAAGGATGCGGTTGAAGATACAGTTACGGTGGGGCTATTCGTGGCCGTCCGGGTCGGGGTCTTGGTCACGGTGGCGCTGGGTATTGAAGAAAAAGTCGCCGTCACGGTGAAGGTTAAAGTCGGGGTTCGCGTAAAAGTAAATGCGGGCGTGACGGATCGAGTGGGAGTCGCCGTCGCGGTAGGGCTATTCGTGGCCGTCCGGGTCGGGGTATTTGTCATGGTGGCGCTGGGGGTTGAAGAAAAAGTCGCCGTCATGGCGAAGGTAGAAGTCGGGGTTCGTGTAAAAGTAATTGTGGGCGTGGCGGATCGAGTGGGAGTGGCCGTCGCGGTAAAGGTTCCTGCCAAGGTTTGGGTTGAAGTTGGGCTAAAAGTTTTAGTGGGTGTGGCCGTGAAGGTGGCCGTTGAGGTGGCGGGACAATTCAGGGTAGGGGTCCGGGTCGGCGTGTTGGTGGGAATTGGGGTGCAGGTGTAAATGCCGCAAGGGGACGTCACGTCATAGGCGTGCTTGACCGCCCAGATGGCGTTGGCCCTCATATAGTAAGGCGCGCGAATGCTTCCCAACCCGGTCCGCCAGGCTTCAGGCGTCCGAAACCACATTTGACCCAGGTTCCAGATGCTGTTGTAGAGGCTGTTCCCGACCGAGACCCCCTGGGTGAACATTCCCTGCTGGACCATTCCCGCCACCGCTCCCCAGGTGGTTCCCACCCAGGCCTCCTGACTTTGAGGGGTGCTGGTGTCGATGTTTCCCGCCGAAGTCATGACATTCACCACGCCATGGGCTCCGGCGTCAAACTTCGCCCAGTTGTTATCGGCCACCGTCTGCCAAGCGCTGACGGCATGCGCCGCCGGCACCACATCAGCCAGCCCGCAGGCCTTGGCGTACCATTGTCCGCAAAGCTGGTCGCTCATAATGCGCGCCACTCCCGTCACGCCGCCCGCTCCGCTTCCCGTGTCGATATTGTAATAATTCCCCGTTGCGTTCCAGAGGTTGCCTTCGAAATCGGATTGACCCAGGGTCAGCCATGAATTGTAGGTTGTGGATAACGCGGCATTGCCTTCCTGCGTGGCCATGGCCTTAGCCGCCTCACAGGCCGCCAGATAGAGGCTTCCGCAATAGGCGGTTTCACCCGTCAATCCCAGGTCATCGTAAGTTTGGTCGATACCGCTGGAGATGGGCAGGTTATAAGTAACCCCGGCGGAAACACATTCACTCTGGACCTTGGCCATGGCCAATTGCACCGCGGGCCAGCAGTAGTTCAGGAAGGTGCTGTCGCTTTTTCCTGTCAGTTCCCAGTCCCGATAAATCATCAAAACTAATTTGGAATTCAGGTCCTTCCATGTAGTGGAATCCCGGTAGGTGTAATCATTCCAATGGGTGAAGACATCGTTCAAACTTCCAAAATCATGGGCGCAAGTTCCGATGGCAACGGGTCTGGGCAAAGCCTGGGCGCCGTTGACGGTCACGCTGTCGCAGAATTGTTCCACCTCCTGCTTGTCGATGTTGGGCCAATTCATGGCCAGGGCCCAAGAGCTGTAAAAGCGAACATCGGAGGTGCCGTAGAAGGAATAAACGTAGGATTCCAAGCTCGTGAACATATCCGGGCCCGCGTCAAATTGGGTGGACCCATACTGGCCCGCTTCCCAAAGGGTTCCCCCGATGACGTAGTAATAAAGTTCGTTGAAAATCATTTGCTTGAACCAATCGGGGTAAGGACCGCTCAGGATGCCCCCCTGCCAGTTGTCGATGGAATTTTCCCAAGACGCGTAATTGGCCAGGGCGTCGTTTGCGATGGAAAAAGAATTTAACCCAGTCTTGCCGTAGGTGCGGGTGTACTCCCGGTACCATTGGGCACCTGTTCCCGGCTGTGCCAGCGGGATATCCCAGGATAGGACAATGGGAATCTTCACCGATTGGCCCGGAGCCAGAGTCACCTTGAAGGCAATGCCGCCAATCGTGTTGGCGCCTACGCTATTACCCAGGAGCCCAGCGCCGCCGAAAGATGTTTCTAATGTCGTCACGCTGGCAGCCGATTGATAGGTGACGGTGACGCCGGAACTCGAGGCGCAGGCCAGGGTGAACTCGCCTTGGGTCTTACTGGTGGCGCTGGCGCCGCTCCTGGTCAAGACCAGCCCGGTATTGCTTCCCGAAACACTCACCGCAGCGTTGGCGCCGCCAAAGGTGTTATCCCAGGTCAGCATGACGGCCACATCGGTGGCGAGGCAGGTGTTGTTGGAAAGATCCCATTCAAAAATTCCATCAGGATAACTGCTTCGGGTGTAATCGCCGGGGATCAAGGGAGTGAACTGGGTGACCCGGGCCTTGCAGGGAAAGTCCGACCCGTAATAGTCCACCCAGGATTTTGGAAAAAGCGAGTAGTAGTTGGCTTGTCCCGACCCCAAAGCCGCCGCATTCAGGCGGTAAGTAACGGCCGCCTGCCCCGAGGGTTTCTGGTACATATAGAAATGACAGTTGTTGTCGATGGTGTAGGGATTATTGTTAGTCCAGGTGGTAGGCATGGCGGCGATATTCAGCCGGCTCAGGTAGAAGTCCCCCGCAAAATTACGGGTAACCGTTCCCGCTCCAAAGCCCCCCAAAGGGGCGCCGTCCGTGTAGCCCCCGGCATTAATATCCCGGCTCCAGGCCTGGGCGGGGATAGCGGTAGCGGCGAAAGCTGGAAGAGTGCATATAGTAAAGAAGAAAGCCAACAGGGCCAGGAACGAAAATTGATATGAGGACGGGAGACTTTTAATTCTGGTGAGTTGGTCGGGGATCAATTTCAAAGCCAGTCCATTTCAAAGACGTGGATTTACCCGGTAAATTTAACACATTTAGAAATGGTCTTGGGATTTGTCGGTAACTT
Organism: uncultured bacterium; assembly: GCA_964531065.1. Taxonomy (GTDB): domain Bacteria; phylum Oederibacteriota; class Muellerivitia; order Muellerivitales; family Muellerivitaceae; genus PALSA-1180. Next base: position 9,863 of record CAZHFP010000001.1, on the reverse strand, counting down.
TTTTGAACTTTTCTCTGAAGTTTCAGTTGAACCTGAAACCGGGGTGCTTTCACGGGCTGTACTGTTCAACCCAATTGATTAATACTTAATCTTCGCCCGCTTGCGCTCACTGGACATTTGAACCAATCGATCAGTTCCCAAATCATCCCTTTCAGGTCAGGCCGCTTTGTTCACTTCAATTGCATCAATAATTAATTGTCTTCGTCACTCCAAACTTCATACACCCCACTAAACCACTTCGTTTTTATTTCCAATAACATACAAGAGTTAAGCTCATCCTCTTCTCTGCGCATATCCGTTTTTTTTAAATTCCCTAAGTACTCCAAAGAGACCGGCTCCCAATTACTTTTCTCACTCCTTAAATACATTTTATATTTTTCTATTTTCACGCAATACTCTCGTTTCGATTCAACAATTTGAAAATAGGGATCTTTTTTTGTCGAGTCATAAACCCACAACGAATTCTGATCAAGAAAAGCAAGAATCGAGTTTTTCAGCACTCCGTGATTTCTTTCTTTTCTTTCTTCCGACGAAAGAAAAACGTCCGCCCCTTTCATTTTGGCCGCGTCAATATATATGGCTTTCCCATTTTTAAATGCGACCCCATGTCGATAAATAATATTTTGAATTTTAAAATCACCCAACGACACAGGATCAACATAACACTGACCGCATTTTAAATTTTTACCCGCGTCCATTGAATCGTTTCCGAAACAATGGCATGTCAAAAACAATGTGATGACTGTAATTAAGGTTTTCATGCTCCGCCCTTATTATTAAACTAGTAAGCTTAAATCCACCCTAAAGCGGAACCTGGCTGGAAGCCCGGGAAAATCGCCGACTCATTTTTCACGCCAAGATGCTTCCCCAATGCCTCGCAAATGACTTGGCGGAAATCAGTGTTCACCGGCAGGTCTCGGCCTTCATTGAGATTTTCCCTCTCAAGCCCATCCCACTTGCCATAGACCTTGCCGCCCTTGACGGGCCCGCCCAACATAAACATGACGCCGCCGTGGCCGTGGTCCGTGCCTTGGGCGCCGTTCTCAGCGACCGTACGGCCAAACTCGGTCATGGAAATCACCACCACATCCCGGGCCTTGTCGCCCAGGTCTTTCCAAAAAGCGGAAAGACCCTTGCCCCAATCCTCAAGCAGTGAACCCAGCCGATAGCTCTCACCCGTGTGATGGTCCCACCCGCCGATATCCACGAAAGCCACTTTGACTTCCGCGCCGGACTTTAAAATGGAAGCCAGGTCCGAAAGAGCGTGTCCCAAAGTACCATTGCCATATCCCACGTAGGATGGGTCCGAACCCGTGGACAAAAGCGATTGAAGTTTTTTGATGGAATCCGCCGTGGCGATTCCCGCCTTCCCCAGCAACCCGTTGGCCTGAGAATACATATCCTCAAACGTTTTAGCGGCTTCGGTTCCCTGAGAAAAGGTGTAATCCTTCAGGCTGGTCATGGAGGTCACCGGGATATCGCCCCGGAGAATTCGAGGAGGCCTGGCGGAAATGGCCAGGGCCGCCAGGGGATCCGAACCAGCCTTGGGAAAAGAAGCGACCGTACGGTTCAGCCAGCCGTCGGCCGTTCCCTTCACCCCCGGAGTTCCCGTTTCCATATAATCCTGCGCGTCAAAGTGGGAGCGGCTGCTGTCGGGGGAACCAGCCGAGTGGACCACCGCCAAGTGCCCTTCTTTCCA
>CAZHFP010000001.1:0-8064 GCA_964531065.1 uncultured bacterium | reverse complement strand
GGCTGCTGTCGGGGGAACCAGCCGAGTGGACCACCGCCAAGTGCCCTTCTTTCCAAAGGGGCATGAGCGGCGCGAGGGAGGGGTGAAACCCGAACCGACCGTCCAAATCCAAGATGCCGTTTCCGCCGGACGCGTATTTCAAGCCGATGGTTGGCCGTGATTTCAAATAATTGGGATCCATGAAGGGAATAACGGTGTTAAGCCCGTCGGCAGCTCCCCGCTGAAACAGAACCACGAGCGTCTTGGAATTGGAGCCGGAGGCCATCTTCGCCGCGGCGTGGAGCCAGGATGGCAGCGACCAAAGGGCCAGCCCCGCGCCAAAGGTTCCGGCGCTTTTAATAAAGTCCCTGCGGGACAAACGGGGATTGTATTTCGAATCCATAAAAGCTCCTTAAGCCAATCATTTTCACCACAGAGTGAAGAAAATAAAAATAAAACCATCCCTCGCCCTACCCTCTCCCGCATCAGTCTTCGCTAAAGCTACGCCCGACAAGAGGGGCGAGGGAGAAATAAAAAACTCATCTCCTTTGGAAATCCGGCGAGGCCAGCACCAGGGCCGCCAGATGGCGGGTGTCCAGTGACGATTGGTCCGTTAAAAGGGCTTGGCGTGTTTTGTCGGACATTTCGCCGTTCAACAGGATATCCGAGGTATTTTGTAGAACCGCGTTGCCCCCGCCGCCCGCCGCGTCCCGCTCAAAAGTTTTGAGATTGATATCGGGCCCGTTTTTGTCCGTGTCATCAAAAAGCCTGGCGGCGAAGTTGGTCCGGCCCAACAAGGAAGCGGAACTGATCCAGGCATTGGCCGTTTGAGGATAACCGGTTGGCGCTTCACAGCGGTAAAGGGACTCTCCCATGGCTTCCAAAACATGGATGGAGGGATTCCAATCGGAGGGATGGACGTCCAAGGCCCTCATGGCGCTGGCCACGAACTCCAGCGGGGTCTTCACCTTGGCCCGGTAATATTGGGGATCAAAAAATTCCGGCGAGTTGAAGAGCGCCATTAAGGTGGCCTTGATATCACAATCCGATTCTAAATACTTGTCCGCGACCCGTTTCACCAGGGCAGGAGGCGGATTGTCGGCCACGAACCTTTGGCATAATTTGAAAGCGATTCTTTTGGCGGTCTCGGGCCGGCGGGCAAGCATGGTCAAAACCTGCTCCCCTTCCTTGACCCCGTCATCGGGCCCAAAGGTTTGCCCCAGGATTACCTTGGCGTTGGTGTCATGGTGCCAGGGCTTGAACTTGAACTCCACCGGCTGGGGAGCGGAATCGGGCTGGATGCCGGCGACGGACCAGCCGGTAAAGACCCGGGCCGTTTCAATGACATCTTTCTGGGTATAGCCCGCGTCCACCCCCAGGGTGTGAAGTTCCAATAATTCCCTGGCGTAATTCTCGTTGAGGCGCAGGCCCTGTCCCGGCATGCTTTGCATCATCATGCCCTTCCCCGCCATCGCCGGATCCGCCACGGGTTTAAAATTGGGATCAGCGTAGTTATCGTTGTTGTCCAGGTACACCATCATGGCCGGGCTTTTGGCCACGGCCATCAAAAGTTCCTTGAAATTGCCCAAAGCATTGGGCCGGATAACGTCCCGTTCGTAGCTTTCAGTGAACCACTCGACTTCGTTCTTGTCGAAAGACACGTTGAAATGGTTGAACCAAAAATCCACCATCACTTCGTAAAGCTGGCGTCGGCTCTCCGCAATCCTGGTCAATTTGGCGGCGGACAATTCGGTCACCATGCTGTAAATGCGTCCGTAAGCCTCATCATTTTGCTCAGGCGAAAGAACCTTGTTGCGGAGGTCAGGCCTCATGATATCGACCCCCGGCTGGGGATATTCCATTAAAAGAGAGTTAATGCTTTCGTCAATGGTGGAGTAACGCTTTAAATCCCTATCGCAAAGCGAGTTGTCCAGCTTTTCGGGACTTAATTGCTCTTGAAAATAATCGGCAGGCCCCATTTTCATCACCCGATCCAAGTCGCCGGGTTTAGGTCCAAAAGTAAAGCGGTTAAGAATCTGCAGGCACTTTTGGCGGTCAGTCAAGGCAGGGGTTTGCGCCCAAACAGAGGAGAAAGGGACAAAAGTCAAAAGGGCAAAAAGTGAAAAGGGAACAATTGGGAACCTTCTTCGGAAAGGGGCCATGGAAAAAGAATATACCCTTTTGCAGAAGGTCACAAGGGGCTAAAATTTTCTGATTTTGTTATGACGCGGGGGTGTTAACCCCACTGTGGTCGAGGTTGACTAAGTTTGCGGTAGTTGCCTTAAATTCAGACGACCGTGGCTGGCCACAGGGACAACTACAATCTCGGCAAACGGTCTCAAAATTAACAACAAAACCCGAGATTCCCACGTCGCAAGGCTAGGCTTTCGCCTCAGCTCCTCGGAATGACAGAAAAAAACCTTTTACGAGGTTCTTTATAAATTTTCAAGCAACCGGTAGTAAAATAAATATCCGTCAATTTCTCAGGAGGCTTTATGAAAAAACTCGGCCTGGTCCTCACCTTCTTTTTGACAGCGTCCTTTTTATGGGCCCAAGCCTCTCCGCAGGAAGGCTCCCTTAAAGGATGGTCCAACGACCAATTGAAAGCGGAGGTTTACCGCCTTCGGAGGGAAATCCAGGACCTGCGGGAAAAACTCGGTCTGAGCGATGTCGTTGAGATCAAAAACAAAAACTCGGTGAAGGTCCCTTCGGGCTCCTGGAAGCTGGACGATTTCGAGAGCCCCTCCCCTGCTTCCGGCATCGGAGGATGGTCCATGGAATTCGACCACAACAATATGGGAACCATCCTGCTTCCTAATCCCTACCAACGGTTGGAGGGCGGCTCCCCTTTATCTCCCGGCTACTGCGCGGGCATGAAAGGCCACTTAGGCCCCAGCGAGGCGCCCTGGACCTGGTCTTATCTTCAAACCAACTTGAGCAGCCAGGGAACGACGGTGGATTTGGACGGCTACAAGGAGCTTTGGTTCGCGGTGAAGGGCGACGGCAAGTACTACATCGCCGCGTTAAGACGGGCGGTGGTGCAGGATTACTGTGAATTCCAGGCCGACTTTAACGCGCCGGAACAATGGACCCTCGTCAAGATTCCCCTAAACCATTTCAATCAGCCCACCTGGGGAATCCAACACCCCCGCGCCTTCCCCGACGTAAAAACCTTAGCCTTCTCCCCCGAACTCCACGAAGCCGATTACGACCTGAGGGTGGATGACATTGTTTTCGTGAAGTAAATAACAGGCGCGGATGTAGGGGCGCGATTTGTCACGCCCTGGGCGCCACGAATGTCGCCCCTACATAAACCCTTAAATAAAAAAAGACGGGACGTCGCTGTCCCGTCTTTTTAAAACCAATTCTTAACGCCGATTATTAATTGTGCTTATCGGCGGCGATTTCGCCAGAGCGGACATTTTCCCGCTGTTCCAATTTCGCGCGATCCGTGTCCGTCAACTTGCCGCCATCCTTGCGAAGGTCCCGCTTACGCGACCGGTTGATCCGCCGGCCCTGACGGGCCAATTGCCGGTGTTCTTTCGGGGTGATCGATCCATCCTTGACGCCTTCCTTGATACGGGCATGCTGCCGGACCAACCGAGCCTTGGGGCTCATCGCCGGGTTATTCCCGTTTGTGTCCTGCGCAAAGGTAAAACCAACTGAACTCGCCACAAACAAAGCCGTTAACATCGCCAATGACTTTTTCATTTTTTCTCTCCGTAAGCCAAGAATTTCTAACTACATTTATTTGACGAAAGGGGGGCGGGAAAGGTTGCAGGGAAAGCAGGAGTGACAAAGCGGCCGTTTAATTCACTTTTTCTCGTACAAACTCACTTTAAAGCCGCTGGCGAGGGTCGTCTGGCCTTTGGGTTCAAAAGCCATGTCGGTGTAGTAGCGGTTGATGCGGGGATTCTCGGCCATACAGTCCAGCCGGACAATCTTGCCCTTGGCTCGGATAACCTCTATGGCCCATTCCAGCATTTGTTTCCCTATCCCCTTGCCCGCGTACTTGCGTAAAACCGCCAAGCCGTGGAGATATCCGGCTTTCTGGTCCCCGCCCTTTTCGCCCCAGCTCACTTTATCTTCCCAAGTGAGGGTGATGGTCCCCACCGGCGTGTCGTCCTTCAAGGCCAGATAAGCCTCGCCTTCTTGCACAGGCTTGTGGACAAAGTCCTCACCTTGGGCCATCAGAATCCCCGCCCATTGGTGGATTCCCTTGGCTTCCAGCCATCTCGCCGCGTCTTGCTTGATGCCCAGCACGAGGGCCTTCTCGGAGGGCCCAGCCTTGCGGAGAGTCAAACTGCCTAGTTGAGTTTGAATAGTGGAAGACATCCTTGCCTCTTACCGCTTTTTTTCCATGACCGAAAGCGCCAAGTTCGTGCGGCGCAGGCGGTTGGAAAGGGACCCGATGAGCGTTTTGAAAATAACGAAGGCGGCCTCGGGGTTGGAACGGAGAAAAGCCTCAAAATCTGAACCGCGGATGATGTGGACATCGCAATCGTCGCCGGCTCTGACCGAAGCCGAGTATTTCGCCCCGTCAAACACGCTCATCTCACCGAAAACCGAGCCGCGAGTTAGTTTCGCGAGCGGCTGACCCTTGGAACCGCCGCCTTTGATGAATTTTACCACTTCGGCTTTTCCGGCGATGAGAATGTGCAGGTTTCCGCCGGGCTGGCCCTCGCGGATGATCAGATCCCCCGATTTAAAATTCTGGACCAAGCCCAGCCGAAAGATCTGGTTGACCACCTTGTGGTCCAAACCCTCGAAAAGGTTCACTTCCCGCAAAAAATTCGAGACCTTCGCTTCTTTTCGGATCGTCATCAAGCCCTCCGGCCGGTGTGGTTTAAGCGAGTACTTATCATAACCCCTTCGCCCATTCCTTGGAAAATGAAAACAAGGGTGATACCAGGGAAAACGAAATCCAGGGGCTTAAGGAGCCGGTGTTATTTGAATTTCAACGCTTTTACCCGCCGTCTTCGGTGAAGGCGCCTTCAAATTGGCCGCCAAAATAAAAACCAACGGCGCGTTCCAGTTGATGGCCACCTCGTTGCACCCGTAGGCGCCTTGGACATCCAGGTAGCAAAGGGCCGGTTTGCGGCTGGGCCAGGAAGGCGTGACCCGGTCCCCCGAAGGGTAGCGGTTAGGACCTCCCACCAGCATTCCGGGCCACGGCAGGATATTGGCGTCTGAGCCGCTGGGCCGGTGGTGAGGGTGCAATGGGTAGGTGGTGCCCAATTGGGTAACAAAGGAAATTTTGTTTCCGTTCCGGCCCAGAAGATAGTGGATATCATCCAAGACCGCTTGGACATAGTGAGGATCGGGCTTCATGGCGTTGGCCATCAAAAGCATGATTCCAAAATTCCCCACTCCGCCATTGGATCCCCAATTGTAATGGTCGGCTGCCAAACTCACCCGGTACCCATCCGAATCCTGACGGGATGTTACGGCGTTGGCGGCCGCCAAGGTATCTTCCCGGATAGCTTTTGCCACACCACTGTTGGTTCTCTTCCCAGAAGGGGTGGAAAAATAATAGGCCCAGAGGGCTAAATTCCTGACGTTGGCCCAGCTCTGGGCGTTCGCCGTGGGTGAAATGAAAGGAGATGGCCCCAGGTGGGATGTGAAATAATCATTGTAGTTCGATTCACCCGTGGTCCGAAAAAGTTCGGCCGCGGCCCAAAGACATTCATCCGCCGGGCTGCCGTCGCCATAACCGCCGGTAGAGATGCCGAAGGGGTTCGAGACAAATACCGCCTGGGGATTTAATTGAATCCAGCTCCAGGCCCGGACCGCCGCCCGGACACAGGTCTCGGAAAAAACAGGATCGAAAGGATGATAAAGCCTGGCCGCGAGGGCCATGACAGCCGCGAAATCCGCGGTGGCGGCGGTGGTTTTATAGGGCGGCGAGCCCTTGCCGATGATGAAGCGGGGCCCGGCCGAGTCGAGTTCCGGCATCTCAAAGGGATCGAACCGGGCCGTGGTGACTTTAGGCCAAACTCCCCCGTCCGAATCCTGCATGGCCAGCATCCACTCGAGATTCCAGCGGGCCTCATTCAATAGGTCCGGAACCCCGTTCCCCGACTCGGGGATTTGGAGATTCACCCCGCCGATTTTCTCGGAAAACCAATCATAGGTCCAAAGAAGTTCACCCGTTGAAATGCCCGAGTTGACCACGTATTTTCCGTAGTCCCCCGCGTCATGCCATCCCTTGGTGGTTTTTTTAGTTCCAATGACCCCGGCGGAAGGATCATAAATCCCATCCCCCTGATGGCAGGCCTCGTGGCGGTATCCAGGAAAGGTCGGGGCTAAATTCACCGCGATCCCGCACCGCTGTCCGTAATAAAACCGCGCGGCCATGTAAAAAGCCCTGGCGTAAACATTCGGATCAATGGAAAACGGATAGCTTTGTCCCAGCCCTGCCACGTCCAAAACGTAGTTTCCTATGTTGGTAACCGGGGAAAAATCAGCCCTTTGAATGGAGAGTCCCGAATTTGGATCGACTGCCGCCGGGCTTAAAGAACCCGTGAATACCATCGATCCATCCGAAACCCGCCGGACAATAAAGGAACCGGTCAGGTCGACATGGGTAACCATGGCCAGCTTCGTTTCAGCAGGAAGATATCCCGTCTGATCAACCTGGATGTCCGAAACTGCGGAGGAGAACCCTGGAACCGGAAATAAAAGAAAAACGAAAATAGGAAAAGCCGAAAAAATTTTCAAAAAGATCCGTCCGGTTGATTTAAAAAATAAGCTACACACCCGCTGTTATGTTATCCCAATGAAGAAAAATAGGCGAAAAAGCGGCAAGAAAGGTTGAACGATCATCCGTGGGATGAAAACGCTCTCAGAGTAGGGTATGTAATTTTTGGGCAGGGGTTCGGCCGCGGCCGGAAATTAACGGCGGATCACGACCTTCGTCAATTGCCGGCCGGCCAGTCCCCCGGCGGCATCCCGCAACTCCACCACCACGACATAAAGGCCGCTGGCAAGTCCGGTCGAACTCCAAGGCGCTTGGTTGGTTCCCGGTGTTCCCGTAAACACAGCTACCCTTTCACCCGCGAGGGTGTAAAGAGTGGCGGTCAACGTAAGGCTGACATTCGAATTATTGACGAACGTCGCGGGCTCGCTGGCGGAGGTGAGAATGTTGGGTTGGGAGTAGGACTTGCCTAACCCCGCGGAAGCATTCGAATTAATCAGGGTTACTTGTTGGGTAATGTTGGATTCGCCTCCCTTTCCATCGTTCGCGTGGACCGTAATGAAATATTGGCCGTTTTCGAGAATATTACCGCCGTCTGCCTTTCCATCCCACATCACGGTCGTACCATTGCTTAACGAAATCATCACTTGGGCCGGCGAGGAGCCTCCCGAACCACCGTTGGTCGGTTGAATCGTTGAGCTGGATAAAGTCATAGAGGAAATAGTCGAGAGACCCGGGTCATCCACGTAGGAATAAAGGTGGCGCACCACCTCGCCCGCCTCGTTGTAAACAAGAATGACCGTTTGATATAGGGCGCGATTCACCATCGCCTGCTGGGTGGTGCTGGTCACCGACCCAAGGGTATCCACATTATCCACTTTAATATTGTAAATCCCGTTGGGTGCGGGATTCCCTAAGGCGTTCGTTCCATCCCAAGTTCCGATTAAAGCTCCCTGGTAGTAGATGTCAATATGGCCCGTAGGGCCTGACAAGCTGGTAATGACATTGCTTCCCTTCAGCGTAATGTCCGTGATGGGCTGGGGAAATTGTTTTACGAAGATGATTTTAATGACCTCTCCCGCCTCGTTATAAACCGCCACGCGGACCGAGAACGCCCCTGGAACCGTGGGGGTCGCCGTGGGAGTGTCGGTAATGGTCGGAGTGAAGGTCCAGGTCGGGGTGGGCGTAAAAGTGGGAGTTCTCGTCCAGGTGTTTGTCCGGGTATTCGTGGAAGTAAAGGTCGAGGTAGAAGTTTTTGTGTTAGTCGGGGTGAAGGTATTGGTGGCAGTAAAGGTCGGAGTAAAGGTCTTGGTATTCGTCGGACTGTTAGTAGGCGTCTTCGTGTTGGTGCTCGTAAAGGTATTGGTGATAGTGAAGGTATCCGTAGG